>JAQVRG010000059.1 GCA_028701165.1 Eubacteriales bacterium
CTCCGCTATCTTTGCATACTGGGTCAAACGCCGGATACCCGGCTCGTCCTCACCGTGATCGGTAAAGACGCCGAACGGGAAATCGCGCAGTTTCGCCGCCAATGCCCCATGCTGCCCGAACGGCTATGCTTGGAAGGGCTTTCGCTTGCATACGGTACGGAGGACTATGATCTCTATTTTGAAGAACACATAACGGATATCGACTGTTTCTTTGTCGCGGACGCGGACGCGGCGGCGATATCTTTATATGATAGGCTGCAAGACAGGCGCATCGTTCGCCCGCTTTGGCTATACGCCGCCGAAATGCCCGCCGCCTTTGACGGCTTGCTGGAAAGCGGCGCGTTTGATCGCCTATGCTGTTTTGGCAAAACCAAAGCGCTTTATACAACGCAGGTTCTCGTTGACGAAAGGCTGGATCGGCTGGCAAAGGCGGTGCATGCGTACTATTGCCGGGAATTCGGCATGGATACCCCTTGGGACGCGCTTTCCGCCCACGCCAAGGATTCCAACCGCAGCAGCGCGCTGCACATCCACACCAAGCTGTATAGTCTGGGACTGAGAGCCGCAGAGGGCGGCGATACCGCGATGCTCAAAGAGAAGCTGAAGGATCCCGCCGTCGTTTTGCGTTTGGCGCAAATGGAGCACCTGCGCTGGAACGCCTATCACTTTGTAAACGGCTGGCGTCTGCTTCCGTTAGCCGAAGCGAACGGGACGATCAAGGATGAAGCGCGGCGGCTCCACGTTTGCCTTGTCGATTGGGAGGCGTTGGACGCAATCAGCGCCGCCTTCGGGCGCGACTTCAAACGCGCCGACGCTACGCTTGTCGAGCACCTGCCCGAAATACTGGAAAGCGCCGGCCTGGGCGCGGCGCTTTATGATACGGAATCATGATAGGCTTAAGCAAAGCAAGCGGCTAAAATATTTTCCAAGTTTTCATAGAAACGGGCGATATGCAGCCCGTCCACAAGACCGTGATGGCAGAGGAGTGTAACCGGCATGACAAGCCGCTCCCCCTGCCTTTCGTATTTGCCCCATGTGATGCGCGGATTGCTGTCCGCAGGCGTCGGTACGGGCTGGATAAGCGCTGTATAGGAAAGCCACGGCATGGAGGAAACGAAGAACATAGGCAGGCTGTCCGTCCCTTCCTCATGGATGCCGCCCTGTTCGCGCGATTCGCGCTGCCGTTCCTGCGCGTAGGGAATAAATTCCGGTAAGGGCTTCTCACAGTCCAGCGTACAGTAGCAGTAGGTACCGTCCGCCTTGGCGACCGTGTTGGAGGACAGGCACGCGTCAAACTCCACGATCCCGCCGTTCTCGACGCGCCGCCGAAGCTCCGGCACCTGATTGGCGGCTTTCACCGCGCACCACAGAAACGTCAAGAAAAAGGGCATGCCATTGTTCTTTGTGCTCTGCACAAAATCCGTCACGTCCATCTGGTGGGTAAGCCCCACATAGGGATAGCCCATACCGCAAAAATACTGAAAATGCTCCCGCCGCGCATAGGTTTCCACATCGATCGTACGTTTTTCCAATCGGCGCATATCCGACCCTCCCACACTCTGCTTTGATGCTTACATTATAACAGGAAGTCGGCGCGGATACGACAGCTTATTTTATGCGTTTAAGCGCCAAGCCAGCAGGCGAGCAGCCCCACGACAATGGAAGCGCTGACGCCGAAAACGAGCACCGGACCCGCAAGCGTAAAAAGCTTCGCGCCCACGCCCATGACATACCCTTCGCGCTTAAACTCCATAGCGGGCGCAACGATGGAATTGGCAAAGCCCGTGATGGGTACGGCAGAGCCCGCGCCCGCATAGGCGCCCAGCCTGTCGTAAACGCCAAAGCCCGTCAGTGTCGAGCCTAAAAAGACCAGTATGATCGCCGTTGCCGCCGCCACACCCTTTTCGTCCAAGCCCCAAAGGGTACGCGCCATATCCTGTATGCCCTGCCCTATGCAGCAGATCACGCCGCCTACCCAAAAGGCGCGCAGGCATTGCAGTCCCGTTTGCGATTTGGGCGCTTCTTGGTTCACGCGCTGCTGATAAGCCTGCGCCTGCGCGCTCTGCGGTTTCTTTTTCGCCATTTCTCCTATCTCCCTTCCTTACGCTCTGCCCCTGCTGTCCATTTCGCCCGCCTGTTTATAACGTATCTCACGCTCAGGCCTGTGCGTGCCGCCGTTGCCCTGCACGCTGCTAAGGGGAAGCTGTACATGCGGTTTGCCTTTCATTTCTTCCTCCCTGCCCGCTACGAACCGCGCGTTGCTGCTGGGCTGATTCTCCGTGCGGTTGGCGGCGAAGCCTATAGCAAGCGCAATAAGCAGCGCAAGCAGCACCCCAACGATCAAAAGCACCTTTCCGCGTCTGGTCATAGCGATCCTCTTTTCCTATTTTGCTTTAGTATGCCGCGTTCGCACCGCCGTTACGCTCAAAATCAAAAAAAGGCCGCAACGGCCTTTCGTTTGATTGTGCAACAGCGCGCTTACGTCGCGTCCTTCTTTTCGGGTGCAAGCAGCCGCGCGGCCTCACCTGCGGGAAGATCCTTGACAAGCTTGGTCAGCGCCGCCGTAAGCTTATCCACACGCGTGCGCAATTCCGTCTCGGTTTGCTCGCGCAACGTAAGCTCGTCGTAAAGCGCGTCTAAAAAGAAATCCACCTCCGCAACGTCATAGCCTTGAAAGGCGCGGCTGAATTTCTTTTGCACGATTTCTTCTTTCAACATAAGCGTCCCTTACGCTGTGATGCGCCGGCGGGGGAAACCCGCCGGCGCCGCGTCTCCCTTACATATAGTCGGCGTCCGCAGAATTCTCGCCGCTGCCGATCACATCGTAGTTGTTGGGGGCAACTACAAAGATACCGCGGGCGATCTTGGTGATCGTTCCGTTGAGCGCGTAGATCGCGCCGGCCATGAAGTCGAGTATGCGCTGCGCGCAGTCGATTTCCAGCTCCTCCATGTTGACGATCACGGGTTTGCGGCTTTTCAAATTGTCAATGATATTTTGCGTATCCTCATAGCTTACCGGATGATACACGATCATCTTCATCTGCGCCGCGTTGGGGAGATTCACCACGTTGCTGCTTGTCGCCCGCTTCTTGCTGCGGGCGCTGCTCATAGGAAGCACGTTATCGGCGTCACGCGTTTCTTCTTCCTCGTAAAAGTCCTCGGTGTATTCATCCTCTTCAAAGCCGGCGTCTTCGATGCCGATGAAGTCCATGAATTTGTTCAAAATACTCGCCATGTGTTATATTCCTCCGTTCAACAAAATTTTGTTGGTGCTTGGAAGAATATAGGGTATCCTTCGACGGCCGCCTTCTCTCTCTACGCTCGCCGTCCGGTTGCCAGCCTCAGATTCTTGCGCCGAACATGGCCGTGCCGACACGAACCATGGTTGCGCCCTCCTCGATGGCCACCGTATAATCGCCGCTCATCCCCATGGACAGAACCCGCATGCTGACATTGGGCAGCGCGAGCGCCGCCGTATCCGCATACAGTTCCCGCATCCGCACAAAGTACCGCCGCGCATCCTCTGCCCCCACAGCAGGCGGTATGCACATGAGCCCTCTGACGCGGATCTGGGACATCGCGGAGATTTTCATAAGCAGTTCGGGCAGCTCGTCCCGTTCCACGCCGCCCTTTTGCGCCTCGTCGCCAATGTTGACCTCGATCAGCACATCCTGCGTGCACCCAAGCGACAGGCAATGGCGCTCAAGCGCCTCGGCAAGGGCAAGCCTGTCCACCGACTGGATCAGCCCGATCCCCGCGCCTACGATATATTTTACCTTATTCGTTTGCAATTGTCCAATCAAATGCGTACGCACGCCGCGGCGCGCAAAGAATTCACGTTTTCGCTGCCATTCCTGCACCCGGTTTTCGCCCACGTCCGTAAGCCCGCAGTCGATCGCCTCCGCGATCGCATCCTCCTCGACGAACTTGGTCACGCCCACAAGCGTCACGTCCGCCACGCTCCGGCCGGCGCGCGCGCACGCGCTTTCCATATTCTCCCGAATGCGCAGGTAGTTATCCCGTACCGACATACCGTATGCCTCCGTCACATTTCGTATTTCATGCCCGCGTAAAGCGTTTCGCCCCGGGTACGGATGATCGCCGTTTCCTCATCGGCTGAAAGCACGTCCACCTCCACGCGATGCGTTTCGCCGCTTTCGCGTATACTCACGCCCGCCACGCCGTCCTTCACCGTGACCGCCTGCATCGGCACCGCCACGCCCGCCGCGACCAAACCTATGGTCGCGTGCGCCGCGCGGACGTTGATCAGCGCGTCGATGGAAATGTTGAATTCGATCACGTTGAGTATGCCCGAATCATAAACGGTGGGCGCAAGCGCGGTTCCCACATACAGATTTTCGGCATACCCCTCAAAGGTGACCGTATATTTTTCGCCCTGCACGACGCGAAGCGCCTGCGTCGCGGGCGTTACGAACGCGTAATACCAATGCTTGTCATCGATCAAACGATAGAGCTTCGTTTCGTCAGCCGTAACGGTCTCGCTGCCGCCGCCCTTTGCCGCGGCGGTGATCAGATCGGCGTTCACGGTTTCCATCTTATCCGCGTTGAGCGCTTCCTCGTACCCGTCAAAATAAAAGCTTACAACGCCCTCCTCCGTGGCGAGCACATCCGTCGCGTAGGAGGATATTTGGCTCATCTTGACCTCCTCCTGCTCATAAAGCGCGGTCAGCTCCGCTGTAGGCTGCACGGCGGAGCGGAGATAGGTGCTGCGCTGCGCAAGCAGCGCCTTCAGCTCGTTTTCCATCGTCAAAAGACAGCCCGTTCCCTCCATATCACATTCCCGTATGGCGGCTTCCTTCTGCTTGATGGACAGCTCCATCACCGTGAGTTCGGGATATTCGATGCCCGCGAGGATCTCCATCTGCATGGCATAGATCTGCGCGCGAATACTCGCAAGCGACTGCGTCATTTCATCGTTGAAGCCGTATTTATAGACCGTGGCGATGGCGCTTTCGGGGAAAACGCGTTCGCCCTCCTTCACGGCGTATGTGACGCGGTTGTACTTTTCGGTGGATATGCTGCGCTCATCCCGAATCACGACGCCCGTTACGGGCAGGGCAAGCTTTTGGCTGCCGTCCTTGATCTCTCCCCTGTCGCGCGAAAACACGAGCACGAAAACGCCCGTAAGGACCGCCAGCGCGAGCAGCCCCAAAAGCACGAAGAATCTTGGCTTAAATTGCACACCGTTTCGCATAATATGGTTATTTTATCACACAACGCCGCCGTAATCCATACTGCGGCGCTGTATGCGCAAAAGAATTCACATTTATGCCCGCATGTCAGGCGTTTAGGATCATCCGTTCGATCTCCCGCTCTTTTTTCGTCATGCGTCCCACAAAAGCGCCGTGCAGCTCTTCGAGATCGCATACAATGGGAAGGATATCCTGTATCCGCTCCATGTTCACTTCTTCGATCAGCGCGATGGACGCCTCCTCCGTGCGCAGCTCTCCGCCGCGTATCTCGGCCTTGCCGATGGCGTTGGCGCGGGCGGAGGTGCTCTCCTGCCCCATGATATAGCTTGCCTTGAGCTGCTCCTTGGCGCGCGTAAGCTCTTCCTTGCTTATACCCTCCTTTTTCAGGCGAGTCAATTCCGCAAGCATCAGCTCCACCACCTGCGCGGCCTGTTTTCCGCCCGTGCCCGCGTAGAGTGTAAAGTAGCCGCTGTTGTCATAGGCGCTCGGATAGGAATAGACGGAATACGCAAGGCCGCGCTGCTCGCGTATGCTTTGAAACAGGCGTGATGACATGCTGCCGCCCAAAACGTTATTAAGCACATGCAGCGCGTACTGCTCGGGCGTATCGGAGGCAAAGCCCGGTAAGCCCAAACAGATATGCACCTGCTCGATATCCTTTTCCACCGCCTTTAGCGCGCGCCCCCTATGCAAAGCGCTCTTTGGCATGGGCGGCGCCGTTTGCGCGTCCCCCTGCCCGAACAGCGACGTCAGCATGGGAAGCACGGCTTCCTCCTTAACGTTGCCCGCCACGGCGATCACGGTGTTATGGCTGACGTAGCGCCTTTGCATGTAGGCTCTGAGCATGTCCGCGCGCAGCGCGCGCACGCTTTCCTCCGTACCCAAAATGGGCTTGCTAAGCGGCGTATCGCCGTACACCTCGGCGGCAATGACCTCATGCACCAAATCCTCCGGCGTGTCCTCCGTCATGAGGATCTCCTCGCACACAACGCCCTTTTCACGCTCGATATCCTCTTCGTCCAGCTTGGGGGCATGCACCAGATCCGCGAGAATGTCCGCGCTTTTCTCGATATGCTCGTCCAGCACCTTCGCATAGAAGCAGGTGCATTCCTTGGAGGTAAAGGCATTGAGGTTGCCGCCCAGCGCGTCCATCTCCGCCGCGATATCCTGCGCCGTGCGCTTTTGCGTTCCCTTGAACAGCATGTGCTCGATGAAATGGGAGATGCCCGCCTCCCGTTCCGTTTCGTACACGGAGCCAGCCCGCGTCCAAACGCCCATGGAAACGGAGCGAAAGTCCGGCATGGTCTGCATCACCACGCGGACGCCGTTGGGAAGAATCGTTTTGTTAATCATGTAACGTGCATGGCGTCGCCTACGGCGGCGACGCGCAATCCTTTCGTTTGTAGTTCGGACAACAGCGCGGGCAGCGCGTCGGCAAACGCGCGTGTGGGCTGCGTCAGTAATATACTGCCTTTTGCGGCGGCATTCGATGCGCGCGCCGCGATATCCTGCGCCGTTCCTTTTGCGCAAAGCACATCCGCCGTACCGTGCACATGCGTAAGCCCCAGCTTTTTTGCAATGCGGCCAGCGCTTTTTTGTGGCGGCGCATAGTAATAGAGCGGCGCGCCGCCGGCCGCCTCGATCGCTTTTTTACAGGCCGCCGCTTCCTTGCGCGTGTTCCCCATTACGGCAAGCTCGTGCGTCGAAGCAAGCTCTGCAAGCGTCTTAGGATGTTCCGCCGCCCAATCCGCGCTGACGGCAAAGGTGATGCGGGTCTGCCGCGCCGCAAGGGTTGCAAGGATGTCCTCCAGCGCCGCCGCGTCGTAATCCAGCCTGCAAAGGAGCGCTGTCGCGTCGCCCGCGCCACGGTAAACCGGCGCCATCGTCATCCGGGCCAGCCGATTTCCCAGATCGTCGCCGCTCGTGGCCGCGTAAAGCGCGCATACCACCAGCAGCAGGAACAGATTGATCAGTAAATCGCTCTTTCGTCTCTTCATCCCGCGCACCCCCATAATACAAGCCTATGTGCGGGGCGCGCCCAATAGAAATCAACGGGACGGCAAGCCGTCCCGTTTGACAAAAGTCCGTTTATTTCTCTTCGGGGATCAAGCCTTTGCGGGTCAAATCGATCTTGCCGTCGGGCTTCACGTCGATCACGCGCACGAGAATCTCGTCGCCTATGCTTACCTCGTCCTCCACCTTTTCCACGCGGTGGTTGGCAAGCTTGCTGATGTGCACAAGTCCCTTCTTGCCGGGCTTTACCTCGACCTGCGCGCCGATGGGCAGAATGTTGACCACCTTGCCAAGGATCACGTCGCCCACCTCGATATCGCGGACGATGGATTCGATGATCTTGCGCGCTTTGTCGGCGGCTTCCGCGTCGGGAGAGGCGATGAACACGCGGCCGTCGTCCTCCAAATCGATCTTGACGCCTGTATCGGCGACGATCTTGTTGATGGTCTTGCCGCCGGAACCGATGACCTCGCGGATCTTATCGGGATTGATGGTGAACTGAATGATGCGCGGCGCATACTGGGACATCTCCTCGCGGGGGGCGGGCAGGGTCTCCAGCATCTTGTCCAGTATAAAGAGGCGGCCGCGGCGCGCTTGCTCGAGCGCACGGGTCAATATCTCCTCATTGATACCCTTGATCTTGATGTCCATCTGGATGGCGGTGATGCCCTCCTTGGTGCCGGCGACCTTGAAATCCATATCGCCCAAGAAATCCTCTAAGCCCTGAATATCCGTCATGATGGCGATATTGCCGTTGGCGTCGTCCTTGATAAGACCCATAGCAACGCCCGCGACGGGCTTCTTGATGGGCACGCCCGCATCCATAAGCGCTAAGGTGCTTGCGCAGATAGAAGCCTGCGAGGTGGAGCCGTTGGAGCTGATGACCTCGGAGACCAAGCGGATCGCGTACGGGAAATCCTCCTCGGAAGGAACCATGGGCAGCAGCGCGCGCTCAGCAAGCGCGCCATGGCCGACCTCGCGGCGGCCGGGACTGCCGACGCGCCGTACCTCGCCCACGCTATAGGGCGGCATGTTG
>JAQVRG010000060.1 GCA_028701165.1 Eubacteriales bacterium
GAATACATGTGGCGCTACTATGTGGCGGAGGGGAACAAGCGCGTCAGCCTGCTGAAATATTTAGGCGCCTTTTCCTATCAAGCGGAGATCAGCCGCATGATCCCCGAATGGGACGACGGCAACGCGGATACGGAACGCTACTTCGCCTTTTTGGAATACGCCAAGCGCGGCCTGTTCAGCGCCATCGAGCTATCTTCGCCGGATAAATACGTGCAGCTTTATCGTTTGGAGCAGAAGCTGATAGACGACGCGCCGCCGCTTACGGATTTTGACAAGCTGCTCATGCGCTTTGAAGCGGCCTGCGCCGCAGCCGACTGCACGGTTCTCCCCGGCGACGCGCTGCTTGAGCACATGCGGCTCTACGGCTTCCCCGTCAAGATGACGGTGGAGGAGCTTACCGCGCGCGTGAGCGCCATGCGTCCGCAGCTCACGCTGCTCAACGCCCCGGTGGAGCCAAAGATCATCATGGCGGTGGAAACCGCGCCCAAGCTTGCGCAACTTCTCTCGCGCCCGCGCAACACGCGCATCGTTTTCGCGCACGACGCGCGCGCGTCCATCAGCCGCTGGCGGGAGGCGCACGAACATGGCCGCCGAATGCTGGAGGAGGCGCTGGGCGATAAGATCACCACCTCCGCCATTCCCGATCTGACGGCGGAAAACGCCTTCGAACGCTTGAGCGCGGAGGCGGGCGACGCGGGACTGCTGTTCGTCACCACGCCCACCTTCCGGGAACCGGTGCTGCGCTTCTCTTTAGAGCATGCGGAATGCCTGACCCTCACCTGCTCGCGCACGCAGGATCATCACAAGCTGGACACCTACTTTGGCCGTTACCATGAGGCTATGTACCTTTGCGGCGTTGCCGCGGGGCTTTCCACCCGCAGCCGGTGCGTCGCCTATATCTCCTCACAGCCTACCAGCAAGCGCTGTACGGCCGACATCAATGCCTTTGCGCTCGGCGTGCGCGCGGTATCCGACGCACGCATCCTCTTTATCACCAAGGATGTGGAGGCGCATGCACTGCAAAGCTGTCTTTGTGCTATGCACAGAGGCTGCGACGCGGGCGCGGACGTGGCGTTTGCGCCGGTACTCGACGCCTTTACGCTGCCCGGCGTGCCCTCCCGCGCGTTTTCGGCTCTTTTTGCCATGAACGAAAGCGGCCCGACACGTTATATCGCGGCGCCGGGCTGGAACTGGGATAAGTACTATATCAAGATCGTAAACAGCTACCTCAACGGAAGCCTACAGGCTTTGTGCGCCTCCGGCCGGGACGACACCGCCGTGATCAGCTTCTGGTGGGGCATGGACGAGGATATCATCGATTTTCATATGGCGGACGGCTTCGATCCTTCCGCCGCGCATCTTATGCACTACATACAAGACGGCATGCGCAGCGGACGCTTTTTGCCCTTTCTCGGCCCCGTTACGGACACGGCGGGCACGCTTAGAATCGCGGAGCAGAAAAGCCCGCGCCCGCTCGACGTGATGCAGATGGATTATCTCGCGGCGGGAATCGAGGGAATGTAAGCCGCCGCACCGTCTGTATAACGTATAGTCCCATCCCGCAGGATAAATATGCCTTCCGCTTCCGGCATGACGTTTAAAAGCGCCATGCCCTCCTTTTCTCCCAGCGCCATGCAGGCGGTGGAGAGCGCGTCCGCCAAAGCGCCGTCGTTTGCGAGCACGGTTACGGACGCAAGCCCGTTTTGCACAGGATACCCCGTTTTCGCGTCCAATATATGATGATACCGCACGCCGTCCAAATCGAACCCGCGCATATAGACGCCGCTCGTCACCACGGAGCCGCCCTCCGCCGTAAGCGTGATGGCACTCTGCCCGTAAGGGTCGGCGGGGTTCCGTATGCCGACCCGCCAAGGCTCCCCATTCGGCTTCGCGCCCACGATCGCTACATTGCCGCCCATATCCAACACGCCGCTCTTTATTCCACGCGCGCGGCATAACCGTACCGTCGCGTCCGCGATGTATCCCTTGGCAACGCCGCCAAGGTCGATCCGCATCCCGTCGGGCAACGCTACCGTATTTCCTTCTATGATAAGCTTTGTGTAGTCCACCTTTTCTGTAGCCGCCGCGATCGCCTGCGCATCCGGCAGCGCGGCCGCTTCGCCCGAAAAATCCCACAGCGCGCTTACCGGCGCTATGGTGATGTCGAAAGCGCCGCCGCTTAGTGTCGAAACGCGCTGCGCCGTTTGCAGCGCTTCGATCACCGCGCCGGACACCGCAACCGGCGCGCCGTTTGCATGGTTGATGCGCCAAACGTCGCTGCCCTCCGCGTGCGGATCAAAAGCCGCCGCATATTGTACACACGCAGCAAGCACCTCGCGCAGCGCCTCCTCCGGCGCGTTATACGCTTGCAGCGTTACCACCGTATCCGCGCAGAACGTCGCGGCGCTGACCGGCTCCGCAGGCGCGCAGGAGACGCACGGCAACAAACAGACAAATAGGCAAAGCCACAGCCGTTTCATACGCCGTTTCCCTCCCCGTGTTCGCCCAGCGCTTTCAGCACGCCCTTTGCCGCAAGGCCCGTCAAAAGACCCGTAAGGATCGCGGCAAGCAGCAGCGCCGGCAAATAGGAAAGCACCGCGCCCCGCCCCAGCAGCAGGCACGCTACAACGGCCTGCCCCGCGTTGTGGAACACGGCGCCTGCCACGCTCACGCCCACGGTGGATACGCCCGGCAAACGCTTGGCCGCACACATGGCAAAAACGCTGCAAAAGCCGCCCGCCAAAGCGTAGAGCGTGGAAAAAGCGCCCGCAAACAACAGCCCGCACAGCAGCACCTTAAGAAGCATCAGCAAAAACGCGTCCTTGCGCCCCATCGCGTACAGCGCGTACAGCACCGCGATATTGCCTAACCCCAGCCGTACGCCCGGTAAGGCGGGAAAGACGGGCAGCAGGTATTCCAAATATCCCAACAGCAACGCCGTCGCGGTCAAAAGGCTCATCTTCGTCAAGCGTTTCGTTTTCATGGCGTCCACACCAGCTCCACCGTCACGCGGTTAGGCAGGCAGATAATGCGGTTTCCCAACGCGCGAAGGCGCTCGTTTTCCGGCGTTATTTTGCCCTGTTCGACGCAGGTGTGGTCGGGGCAGTTCGCTTCCGCCATCCATACGCCCGCCGCGTCCGCCGCCACTACGTTCCGCTGATCGCCGCGCACGATTTCGATCGTGCGCGCTTCGCCCAAGGGTATGCTCGCATAGAGCGCATTGTCCACATAGATGTTGACGGTATTCGCTTTCTCCCGCGCCGGCGCACGAAAAAGCAGAAGCGCGGCGGCAAGCAGAAGCAGCGCGCCGCATAGTATGCACATATCGGTTTGGGTAAACAGTTTTTTCATTTGTTCTATGCTAACACAAGGCAGGCGCAAATGCGAACGTTTTCCCTTCTTGCTTTCGCGCCGAATCCATGGTATACCCTTGAGAGCGGACGGAAGGGGAAGCTCTATGGAATACACGCTGATTCGCGCCAAAAGAAAAACCATCGCCGTGCAGATCACCAAGGAGGGCGCAATCGTAGTGCGCGCGCCGCGCATCGCCTCGCGCCGCCGCATCGAAGCCTTCCTGCGGGAAAAGCAGGACTGGATCGAGACTTCCGTGCAAAAAGTCCGCGCGCGTATGGAAAAATACGCGCCCGTCGCGCTGCAGCCCGGCGCGTCGCTTCCTTATCAAGGCAGGATGCTGACGCTGCGCCTATGGGCGCAAGACGGTTTTTTGCTGCAAGACGGCGCGCTCTATATGCCCGCCACCGCCACACGCGACGATCTGATCCCCTTTTTGCGCGCGCGGGCAAGCGAACTGTTTGCCAAGCGTATCGCCTACTATAGCGCAATCATGAACGTCGCCGTCACAGGCGTGCGCCTATCCTGCGCGCAGGCACGCTACGGCTCCTGCAACGCGCAGGACAAAATCAGCCTGTCTTGGCGGCTCATTTTCTTCCCGCCCGACGAGGTGGATTATATCGTGGTGCACGAATTGAGCCATGTTCGCCACAAGGATCACAGCGCCGCCTTTTGGGAACAAGTCGCAGCCGTACTGCCCGACTATAAGGAACGGCAAAAACGGCTGCGTGAAGATCAGGGCTTAATGTATATACTCTAGCCGCGTTTATTGCGGCCCTGCCTTCGTTTTTAAAAGATTTTTCAGCGTATCGCTCAGCTTCTCTCGTTCAATGGGCTTAGAAAGATGGGCGTTCATGCCCGCTTCCCTGCTTCTTTGTATATCTTCCTCAAAGGCGTTTGCGGTCATGGCGATGATGGGTATGCGCTTGGCGTCCTCTCGCTCGAGCGCCCGTATGGCGGCGGCCGCCTCCAAACCGTTCATCACGGGCATGCGGATATCCATGAGAATGGCGGCGTAATAATCCGGCGCGGACGCTGTGAACATATCCAGCGCGATCTTGCCGTTTTCAGCCGTCTCCACCTGCGCGCCGCTTTTTTCTAAAATCTTACGCGCCACCAGTACGTTCATGGGATGATCCTCCGCCAAAAGGATGCGCCGGCCCAAAAAGTCCGTTTTCTCCCGCTCTTTCCCATGCAGCGCCGCGATCTGCGCTTCCGTAGCGTAGGGACAATCCCAAACGACCAAAAACTTGGTGCCTTTGCCCTTTTCGCTCGTGCAGGTGATCAGTCCGCCCATCAGATTCACAAGATTCTTCACGATGGAAAGGCCAAGACCCGTGCCCGGTTTTGCGGAATCCTCCTGCTCAAACGGCTCGTAAAGATGCGACTGGAAACTCGTGTCCATACCGCAGCCCGTATCGCGCACCGTGCAGCTCAACTGCGCAAACGAAGGCGACGACGTATCCGCGGAAAACAGGAATTGCACCTCGCCGCCGGGCGGCGTAAATTTCAGGGCGTTGTTGAGCAAATTCAGAATGACGCGATCCATGTGCTGCCTGTCGATCATGAAATAGGCGTCCGCCGCCACGCCATGCGCCTCCGCGGTAAAGCGAATGCCCTTTTCACGCATGGAAGGCGCTATGATCGTATCCAACATTTCTTTCAGTCCGCCCCAGCAAAGCGGTTCAAGGGTTATAGCCACCTTACGGCTCTCGATTTTCGCCATATCCAGCGTATCGTTGATAAGCTGAAGCAAATACCGCCCCGATTCCCCCACCTTTTTATGATAGCTTTGGGATTCCGCCAGCGAAGACGTTTCCTCGCCGAGATCGGAAAAGCCGATAATCGCGTTCATAGGCGTGCGCATATCGTGGCTCATGTGCGAAAGGAATTCCGACTTTGCGATGCTGGCCTGTTCCGCGGCCAAACGCGCCTTTGCCTGTTCGGTTACCGCGTCCGTCACGTCCGCGCTTGTCATCACGATATCCTTTTTGTCCGCATCCAGATAGTAGCAGGTGATACGCCGGTTTCGTATGCCGTCACCCAAGCTTTTCGTTCGGAAGAATACATCATAGTGATCCCTGTTCTCCAGCCCCTCGCGGATCGTATTGAGATCCATTTCCCGTACGACGCGCGCCTGATCCTCCGCCAACACATATTCGTGCAGATTGTGCTGCAAAACGAATACGTAATCCATCCGCCTATCCGACTTCCTATGATCGATCTGCACCGCGTGCACATTATCCTTATCCTTATCCGGCTCGATCAACAGCACGGACTCAAAATGCCGGTCCACCACGCAGTCCAAAAGCTTTGCAAGCTTCTTTTCGTCGTTTATGTCCGTGACCCATAAAAAGCCCATAACGTCGCCGTTATCCGGATGCTGTGCCATGCGCAGCGATACGCGGTTCCATCGGTACGCCGACCCGTCGATAAAGCGCAGTTCCAAATCCACATCATGATCGCCCTTTGCAAAACTCTGCAAGAGCTTTTTTCTATCGAACGTGCGCTTGAACACATCCTGATCCACGGCCGCCACCACGCGCCTTTCCATATAGGAAAACATGGCGTCCAATCCGCTTTGCGCGTTTAACCCCCACATCTCCATGAGCCCTGTACCGGCGGTATCCGTCATGACGTTGCGCGTAATGTTGAACGCCGCGCGGTTGGCGGAAATCGCCTGCGCCTGCGCCTGCGCGTTGGCGTAGCGCTCCTGCTCCAGCTTCTGTTCGGTCATGTCATAAGCCGAGAAGATACAGCGCTCCGGCTTGCTGTGCGCGTTGAAGATGGTCGTGTAATCCCAATGCGACCAGCGGTAATCGTCTTCGTCCGGCAAATACAGCCGCAGCTCCGCCGAGCCGCTGGGGATACCCGCGTGCACGGCGTCAAAAAGCGCCATATAGGCGTCCACCGCATCCGGCGGTATAGCGCCCAGCTCGATATAGGCTTCCGGCATATTGGACACAATATGCGGCACATGGAATATCTCCATGATCTTATCCTCATTAACCGCCGTGCGCGAGGCAACGTCATAGCGGAAAACAAACTTGTTGGAATGTAACGCCGCGATCTGGTATTCTTCCTTGAGCACGCGCATCGTTTCCGCTTCCGCGCGAAGCTTCCGCTGCACGCCGATCTCGCGGTAAGTCGTATACAAAAATGCGCCCACCGTCAAAAGCATAATGAGGATGCTGGAAATGTTGTGGCCTTGCGTCATCTCCCGCGCTTGCCGCCATATAGCCGCCGACGGCGCGATATTCCATACGAACCAGTCCGCTAATGTTCCGATTTCGCCCCCCGCCGGCATGAACGCGGCATAGTACCAAACACCGCCGCTTTGATATTCCACAGCGCCGCTTTGTCCAGCCGCCATCGCAGCCTGTACGGAATGCAGATCCTTCCCGTCCTTCCACGCCGCGTTTGCAAACGTTTCAAACAAGCTGACTGCGGAAGAGACGTCGCCGTCGTTCGGGACGCCGGCGATAACGCCGCCGTCGCCATCGGTCATAAACGCGGTGACGCCGTCGCGCTGCGAGAAGAGCACATTGTAAAGCGTCATGGGATCATAGGTGCCGATAAGCACCCCTTCGATCCGTTCTTCGTCCCGCAAAGGAACGGCAAGAACCGTACGCGTTTCACCCTCAAACCGGTTATCGGGCAGATAGGCAAGCGCCCTTTCACCCGCGATGGCTTTATGAAAGTAAGCCCTGTCCGCGACGTTAGACGTATTGCCTTTATCTGTATACAGCTCGCCATCAGGCATAACGACGCCGACTCCCGTGAAGCCCGTATTTGCCGCCACAGCCGGCAGCGCGCCTACGATGCTCGTTGCATCCTTCGCTCCCTGCGCCACAAGAGACGCCGAAACAGCCTCCAGTACGTCAAATTGCCCATTCAGCACGGCGTTCGTCGCTGCAGCCTGTTCCTCCGCCATGCCAAAAAGGTCGGCCTGCGCACGCAGATACGCCTGATTACGGGCGGCAGTCTCACTCACAGCCATCGCCGCAACGATGCTGACGCACAGAAGCAGCGGTATCGTCAGCGTCTTAATAAATTTTGTGGCCTTTTCTTTCATTTTCTCTCTCTGTTAAGAAACCGTTTGTTCAGTCCAACGCACACGTTATACCTATTTTATATGAGTATATCGTGTAATGTCCAGATATGCAAGCGCCACGCCTTGCATGACGGCGTGGCGACAAAAGTTTTTCTTTTTCTATGAAAACGCACGCGGCGCAAAACAAGACGGGTTAGCAGCCGTATCGTTCCGCCGCTAGTTTCTCGAATTTCTTTTCGGACAGTATTTCATTGGTAACATACGCGCCGTCAAAAAACAGGGCGTAGGTTGTAAACGCCATCGGCGCGCTTTGTGCCTGCTCGCGCGTCGCTAAACGCACCGCCTTGAAGGGAACGCCCTTCGCTTTCGCTATTTCCTCCAATACAGGCACATATTTGGCGGTGTAGGGGCATTGGTTCGTGTAATAAAGCACAAAGCCCGTTTCGCCGATCCGCGGCTTCTTGGCGCAGGGCTTGAAGCGCGGCGGCGCGGCTTGCTCCGCAAAGGGCAGATAGAGAAGCTCGTAATACGGCTCCGCCGTATCCGCAAGCTTGAAACCTTTGTAACGAAGGTATTTGGGATCGGACAAAAAGGGCATCTTCTTGGGCGAGGAGAGTACGGCAAGACCCGCTTTGTCCTTCGCCCTGCTGTCTTCTATGCAGGCGGAAAGCAGCAGATCGCCGTTGCCCTGTCCCTTATACTGGCCGGATACCCAAAAGCAGTCGATATACATATACCCCGGCGCTTCCACTGGCGCCCACG
>JAQVRG010000061.1 GCA_028701165.1 Eubacteriales bacterium
TTAAGTTCCTGCGCCCGAAAACGGTGCTCTTTTCCACGTTTGCACCGCTCATCTTCTCCGTTTGCTTCGCGCTTACGGAGGGGCTTGACTTCGGCGTAAAGAACGCCCTTCTATCCGTCGCCGCGGGCTCCTGTATACTGGGCGCCGCCGCGGTGTTCGTCATCAACCGCGACGCGACGCTTGGCGGCACGGATATCATCGCGCTCATCCTCGCGCGCCGCTTCTCCATCCCCATGGGGACGTTTTCGCTGCTTTTCAACCTTGTGATCATGTCGCTTTTGGGCTTTACGCGCGGGCTGGAGTTGGCGCTTTTGTCCATACTCGGCAGCTTTGTGAGCAACGCTGTATTCAACTACGGCCTTCGCGGCTTCAACCGCACCAATACCATTCTGATCTTCTCGGAAAAATGGAAGGCCATCGCGCCGCATGTGCTCAACGACATGGGCGCGGGTCTGACCTACCTGCACGGCGAGGGCGGCTACACGCACGAGCCGAAAGAGGTTGTGCTTTGCATGGTGCGCACCTCCGAGATCGCGCGCCTCAAGGCGATCGTCAAGCACGAGGATCCCAACGCCATGTTCTCCATCATCGAAACCAAGGAGATCGTAGGACGCGGGTTCAGCAATTTCAGTTAACCGCAGCACTATCGTTATCGGAACCGAAAGGAGCTTTTTTCCATGAACAAACAAGTTGACCAATGGATCGACGCGCATAAGGACACGCTTATCGCCGCCCTGCAGGACATCATCCGCTTCCCCAGCGTTTCGGGCGCGGCGGAGGAGAATGCGCCGTTTGGAAAGCCCGCGCGGGAGGCGCTGGATTACGCGCTCTCGCTTTGCGCGAGCTTCGGCTTTGACGTGTGCGATCTGGATGGCTACATGGGCTACGCGGACTACGGCACGGGCAAAGAAACGCTGGGCGTATTGACGCACCTTGACGTGGTGCCCGCGGGCGACGGCTGGTCTTTTGATCCCTATGCCGCAACGATCAGCGACGGCCGCATCTACGGGCGCGGCACGCTCGACGACAAAGGCCCCGCGATCGCCGCCATTTTCGCGCTTGGCGCGATCAAATCCTGCGATATCCCCTTCACCCGCAAGGTGCGCCTGATGATGGGCTGCGACGAGGAATGCGGCATGGGCTGCATGAAGCATTATATCGAAAACCGTCCCCTTCCCGACCTCGCGTTCTCGCCGGACGCGGAATATCCGCTGGTCAACAGCGAAAAGGGCATTTTCCATTGCGCCTACACCAAGAAATTCCCCTCCAAGATCCGTCTGAACGCGGGTACGGTAGTCAACGCCGTTCCCGATAAGGCGACCGCCTTCGTGCCCATTCCCATGGAAAAGGTCGCGCCGCTTGCGGACGCGTTTTCCGCCAAAGAGGGCTTCCCCTGTACGCTCGATACCACGCAGGGCGGCACCGCCATCACGTTAAACGGCGTGGGCGCGCACGCTTCCATGCCCGAGGACGGGCAGAACGCGCTGCTTGGCATGCTCGCGCTGCTTTCCACCCTGCCGCTTGGCGAAGCGGACGCCGCGGCCGTCGCCGTGCTGCATAAGGCCTTTAGCTTTGACCGCCACGGCGAGACCATGGGGCTTGACTGCACGGACGCCTCCGGCCGCCTTACCTGCAATCCCGGCTTGATGCACTGGGACAGCAAGGGCTACACGGTCTGCATCGATATCCGCTATCCCATCACGATGGACAACGACCTGCTGCTTCGAAAGCTCGACGCAGCACTCCCCGGCGAACGCAACGACACCGCCTTCAAGGCCGGCCACTTCGTGCCCGAGGACAGTGAGCTTGTCCAAAAGCTGCTCGCCGTTTACGAAAAGCGCAGCGGACAGTATCTCCCGCCCAAGCGCATCGGCGGCGGCACCTACGCGCGCTGCATCGGCAACGCCGTTGCCTTTGGCCCCGAGATCCCCGGCGGCGACAACCGCATCCACATGGCGGACGAGTTCATGAGCGTGGACGATCTTCTCTATCACACCAAGATGATCGCGGACGCGATCCTCACGCTTGCCACCGCGGACGCCTAAGCGTTTCAAAATCCACTAAAGCACAAGCGCGCCCGCGGCGAAATGTACGCAGCGGGCGCGCTTTATTTTACTTTGCCGGCGCGCTTCGCGCGCGATCTTACTACACGTTAAACCGAAACAGCGTGATATCCCCGTCCTGCATGACGTAATCCTTGCCCTCGGAGCGGATGAGTCCCTTTTCCTTGCAGGCCGCCATGGAGCCAAGCTCCATAAGCGTATCATAGGGCACGATCTCGGCGCGGATAAAGCCGCGCTCGAAATCCGTGTGGATCTTCCCCGCCGCCTGCGGCGCTTTGGTGCCGCGCGTGATGGTCCAAGCGCGCACCTCCTTGGGCCCTGCCGTTAAAAAGCTGATAAGGCCAAGCAGCGTATAGCATTCCTTCACAAGACGGTCAAGGCCGCTTTCGCCGATGCCAAGCTCCGCCAAAAACGCCGTTTTCTCCTCATCGGAAAGCTCGGACAATTCCTCCTCCACCTTGGCGCAGATGGTCATAGCGCCGGCGCCCTCCGCTTTGGCGGCGGCGTAGAGCTTATCCGCCATGGCGTTCGGCTGGCCGATACCGTCCTCGGCGATATTGGCGACATAGATGACCGGCTTATCCGTAAGCAGGAACATCTCGCGCACCATAGCCGCATCCTCCTCCGCAAGCGCCATCGCGCGCACGGGCTTGCCCGCTTCGAGCTGCTTTTGTATCCGCTCGAGCAGATCGATCTCGGCTGCAAAGCGCTTGTCGCCGCTTTTGGAATTCTTGCGCGCCTTGTCCAGCCGCTTTTCCACGGTTTCCATATCCGCGAAGATCAATTCGAGATTGATAGTCTCCATATCCCGCAGCGGATCGACAGAACCGTCCACATGCACGATATTCTCATCCTCAAAGCAGCGCACCACATGCACGATCGCGTCCACCTCGCGGATGTGCGAAAGGAATTTGTTGCCCAAGCCCTCGCCGCGGTGCGCATCCTTGACCAACCCCGCGATGTCCACGAACTCGATGGCGGTAGGGGTATATTTCTCCGGATCGTACATCTTGGCAAGCGCGTCAAGGCGCTTGTCCGGCACAGCGACCACGCCCACATTGGGGTCTATCGTACAGAAGGGATAATTGGCCGCCTGCGCGCCCGCCTTGGTGATGGCGTTAAAAAGCGTGCTCTTGCCGACGTTGGGAAGTCCTACCACACCCAGTTTCATATTGATTGCTCCTTTTTGGCCGCATATAAGCGCCGTACCGCCGGCGCGAGCCGATTTGCGCCCCATGTAGCGGGGACGATGTCATTATAAGATAGCGCCGCACACTTGTCAAACGACGCCCTTGGGGGGTATACTAATCCCAAGGCAAAACCCGTAAGACGATGCGAAGCAGCCGACCAGATTTGCGGAGGTGCGCCATGATACGAGCGATTATCCGATCGACCATCGAGGAATACGGCTTGATCCAACCGGGGGAGACGGTGCTGGTGGGCGTTTCCGGCGGGCCGGATTCCGTAGCGCTGCTCCATGCGCTTTTATCCATCTCAAACGCCATGGGCTTCCGCGTGGCCGCCGCGCATTTGAACCACGGCATTCGCGCCGAAGCGGCGGACGCGGACGAGCAGTTCGTACGCGAGCTTTGCGACGTGCTGGGCGCGCCCTTGTGGGTAGAAAAGGCGGACGTGCCCGCGATCGCCAAACAAAACGGATGGACGCTGGAGCAGGCGGGGCGCGAGGAGCGCTATGCCTTTTTACACCGCGTCAAGGAAAAGGCGGGCGCGCAGCGCGTGGCCGTCGCGCACCATATGGACGATCAGGCGGAAAGCATCCTGCTGCATCTGACGCGCGGCACGGGTCTTGCGGGGCTGGTGGGCATGGTGCCCAGCCGCGGAGACATCATACGGCCGCTTTTGTTTGTGCGGCGCGGGGATGTGGAGGAATACATCGCGCAGGAGGGGCTTGCTTACTGCGTGGACGCGACGAATTTAGAGACGGGCAGCACGCGAAACCGCCTGCGCTTGGACGTGATACCCTACATTGAAGAGAACATCAACCCCGCTTTTGTAGACGGGCTTTGCTCTATGGCGGAGCTGCTGCTGCGGGATGAAACGTATTTGCAGGAACAGGCGGATCGTCTCTTGGAGGACGCCCGCCGCGAGGACGGCTTTGACCGCGAAACGCTGCGGAACAAACCGTTGCCTCTGCTGACGCGCGCGCTGCGTGCAGCGCTGCGGGAAGCGGGCGCATATACGGATATCGAGCGCGTGCATATCGAGCAGCTCATCGATCTTTTGTCCGCGCGCACGGGCGCCGCGGTGCAGCTGCCCGGCATACAGGCATATGTGCGTTACGATCTGATTTGCTTCGGCAATCCGCCCGAAACGCCGGAGTTTTCCCTGCCCTTTGTGCCGGAGGGCACAACACAAACGCCGCTTGGCGATTTTGAGGCGCGCGTTGTGCCGCGCCCAACCGACTTCGGCAGCGACAGAAACGTGGCGTTTATGGATGCGGACAAGCTTCGTGACGCTGTGGTGCGCACACGCCGCGAGGGAGACAGAGTCTACCCCATCGGCGCGCCGGGACGCAAGAAGCTGAAGGAATACTTTATCGACAGAAAAGTCCCGCGCGAGAAACGCGCGCTGCCGCTTCTGTGCGTGGGCGAGGACGTATGGTTTATACCCGGCTTCTGCTCGGCGGAAGCGAGCAAGGTGACCGCGGATACCAAGCGCGTGATGCGCATCGAATACAAGCAAAAATGAGCAGGGGGTAGTGGCGAACATGACGGATCTTAACAAGGATATGGCGCGGGTACTGGTTTCCAAGGAGCAGATCGCTGCACGCGTAGCGGAGCTTGGCAAGCAGATCTCCGCCGATTACGACGGCAAAGACGTGGTGGTGGTGTGCATCCTCAAGGGTGCGGTGCACTTCTTCTCCGACCTTACGCGCGCGCTGACCTGCCAGATGGAAATGGATTTCATGTCCATCTCAAGCTACGGCAACAGCCGCAAAACCTCCGGCGTCGTGCGCATCGTCAAGGATATCGACGCGGACATCACGGGTCGGCATGTGCTGATCGTAGAGGATATCATGGACAGCGGCCTTACGCTCAACTATCTTACCATGCTCCTGCAGGCGCGCGAGCCCGCGAGCATCCGCATCGCGTGCTTGCTCGACAAGCCCGAGCGCCGCGAATGCGCGATCTCGCCCGATTATGTGGGCTTTATCATCCCCAACGAATTCGTTGTAGGCTACGGTCTTGATTTTGACGGCTTCTATCGCAACGTGCCCTATGTGGGCGTGATGAAGCCGGAAAAATATCAGTGATTTCGCGGCGATGGGTACCCCATCGCCGCGAGTTTGCCGCATTTTGCCTATGCCTTCGGGCATGGCCGTCAAAATGCGATAGGAAACGGGTACATGACCCGATCCGTTCCGCCGGCAAAGCCGGCGGAGCCGGAATGAAACCTCCGGGGCTGCGGCCCCGAACCCGGGGCGCAGGGTTTGCAGTTAAAGAAGTCCGCGCGGCCTTTCTATAAAATCGCAAACAAGCCGCCCGCGCCGGCAAACCCGGCACGGGCGATTTTAGTCTCCGAAGCTGCGGCCCCGAACCCCGAGGCACAGGGTTTGCAGTTAAAGAAGTCCGTGCGGCCTTTTATGAAATCGCAAATAAGCCGCCCGCGCCGCCGCTGTGCAAAAAAACGACGTTGTCGTCCGGCGTAAACGCGCCCTCCCGCGCCATCTTGAGAAGCCCCGCAAAGGCCTTGCCCGTATAGACGGGATCGAGGATCAGCCCCTCGTTTTCCGCAAGCATGCGGATCGCGGCCTGTCCCTCCGCGGAAGGCTTGGCGTAGCCGGGGCCTACCATACCCAGCAAACGCACGTCCGCGTCCGCGATGGGTTCCCGGTAATCCAACAGCGACGCGGTTTTTCGCATCAGGTCGGGCACGATTCGGTCAAACGGATCGTCATCTACCATAATGCCTGTTACCTTGCAATCCGGTAGATACAGCTTCGCGCCTAGCGCCAGCCCCGCGTGTGTGCCGCCGCTTCCGGTGGCGCATACGATATGCGAAAAACGCGTATGCGTGGCCGCCGCCTGTTCCGCAAGCTCATAAACGCAGCGCACATAGCCAAGCGAGCCAAGCGGCACCGAGCCGCCGACGGGGATACGGTAGCCCTTGCGGCCCTGCTTGTCAAGCGCCGCGCAAATATCGTCCATCTGCGCGTAGATATCCGCATAGTCGTCCGTATCCACAAAGCGCACGTCCGCGCCCAGCAGGTCGTTAAGAATTTGGTTGCCCCTTCTTTCCCAAACGCCGCGCTTTTTAAGGATCAGCACCGCGTGCATCCCGAGCTTGTTGGCGCAGGCGGCCGTCAGCATGGCGTGGTTGCTCTGCGCCCCGCCCGTGGTGAGCACGGTATCCGCGCCCTGCGCCTTGGCGTCATGGAGAAGGTATTCAAGCTTGCGTACCTTGTTGCCGCCAAGGCTTACGCCCGTCATGTCGTCGCGCTTTATGTACACGTTGGTATGCAGCGCCGCGCTGACGTTGGGCAGCCGGTATAGCGGCGTAGGCAGCACCGCAAGCGGGATGCGGGGTATCTCCGACAGGTTTTTCATAGGAAACGCCTCCTTTGGGCAGCACGCATAACGCGTCTGCTCTTTTATTATAGCCGCAAGCGCACGGCGCGTCCATTGCTTTGCGCGCGGAATCATGCTATGATACGGAAAACCGGATTGATTTTGAAGGACTGAATCGCCATGGCTATGCAAAAAAGCCGACGCGGAAGCATGCCCGCGCCGAACCCTGTGTTCTATCATCTGGTGATGCCGCCGTTAAGGCTGTATCTCTTTATTCGGTATAACTACAGAAAGCCCAAAACGCTGCCCCCCATACCCAAGGGCGAGCCCTTTGTGGTGCTGGGAAGCCACGCGTCCAATTTGGACTTTCTTTTTACGTTTACGGCGCTGTATCCGCATAGGATGAACGCGCTGGTCTCAAGCTACTTCTTTGGCGGCAAAGCGCTATCGATGCTGTTAAGAAGCCTTCGCTGCATCCCACGCAAACAGTTCACGGCCGATCCCGCCTCCATCCGTGCGATGCTCAGCGTGATCAAGCGCGGCGGCAGCGTGCTCTTGTATCCCGAAGGCGAGGTCAACGGCACGGGACGCTTTGACCGGATGCCGCCGGGCATAGGACGGCTTTGCAAGCTGATGGGCGTGCGCATATACGCAGCCGTCAACAGCGGCAGCTATATGACGCGCCCCAAGTGGAGCGGCTGCGAGCGCAAGGGCAAGGTGGAATGCCGGGTATCGCTGATCGCGGACGCGGCAACGGTGCGCGAGCTTTCCCCGCGCGCGTTGGAAGAGCGGATTCAAAAGGCGCTCTATTACGACGATCACGCGTGGCAGAAGCGGGCGCGCGTGCCCTTCAAGCGCGGCGCGCGTGCGGAGGGACTCCAACATCTGCTTTATCGATGCCCCCGCTGCGGCGCGGAGGGACAAATGCGCGCGCGCGGCGACACGCTAAGCTGCGTTTGCTGCGGCAACGGCGCGCGCATGGACGTATACGGGCTGCTGCACCCTTTGAAAAAGGGCGACAAAATCTTTGACAACGTCGCGGACTGGGTGCGCTTTGAGCGCGACGCGCTCAAGCGCGAGACGGCGCTGCCGGATTTTCACATGCAGTGCAAGGGCTCTATCCTCCTGCATCTTGACGCGGGCAAAACCAGTTACCGCCCCGTCGGCGACGGCGTTGTCGGAATCGGCCGCGATTTCATCACCTATGAAGGCGTCAGGCTTAATAAGCGCGTAAGCCTTCAATGGGCGCTAAAGGATTTCTATAAGACCCCCTTCAGCTCCGGCACGCATATGGAGATCCCGGGCGAGGAAGAACCGCGTACGGCGCTGGTGACGGAAAACCGGCAGCTTCTGCAAAAATACATATTCGCCGTTGACACGCTTTACGACCTGCGAGAGGCGGAAGCTACAAAAGCATAACGACGCGCTGCCCCTCAGAAAGGGTTTCGGGCAGCTCCGGCGCGATGGAGCGGATGGCGGTACGCGTGGTGTCGTACCGCTTTGC
>JAQVRG010000062.1 GCA_028701165.1 Eubacteriales bacterium
GTCGTTCACAAGCTTTAGCCGGCTGCACCTCAATGTGTGCGATATGCGCGGCAACCGGTATGCGAGCATGCGTGAAGTGTTGGGTATGTTAGAGGGAAAAACCGTGAACAGGCTGGAACTTTACGGCTCGAATGACAATGTGCGCCTGGAGGATATCGCCAAGCTCAAGGGTTTACAGCGACTGGCGATTGCCAATATGCACTGGCCGAGCCTTGCGGGAATAGACCAATTCGAGGCGCTTCGGGAGCTTGTTGTTGAGGATATGGATGAGCTGCGCGATCTTTCCGGCATTGAGGGTATGGCGATTGAAAAGGTAGAGATTAACGGCAGCAGGGATTTGACGGATATATCCGCCTTGTATGCGCTGCCTCGTTTGAACTACCTGCATATCTCCTACCCGAATGACGCGGTAACGCCGGATTTCACGAAACTAGAAGGGTTGTTTGAGCTGAAGCTTGAACGCGTGCGAAGCGTGCGTGACTTGGAGGGCATATCTCAGCTTCCGTACCTTGTTGATTTGAGCCTGTGCATGATGCCGTGGCTGGACGATCTTTCCCCGATAGAGGCCACGCATGTAGGGCGGCTGCACGTTTCGCCCAATTTGGAAGAGGCGGCGCTTGCTTTGCAAACGCGCAAGACGGAGATGGAAGTCGTTGTGGATTATTCCAACTGGACGGAGGAACAAATCGCGCAGGCGCTGGAGCTGCATCCTTCAAACGAGGAGCAGCTGCTTGCGCTGTCCGATGAAGACCTTGCGTATGTCGTCAGCTACGGCAAGGCGGGGGATCGTTTCTACGATCCGGAGGCGATCGGCTGGCTCAACGACGAATGGGACGATCAGGGGCGGCATTATCTTCTGAACGGCGAACGCGTGGAGAGCGAGGGAACGGTAGAGGATATGTCTTTTCTTGAAAAGATGACGGGGCTGAAACGCTTGGAGCTTGTGCGCCAGCCCATTTTGAGCGTCGAGGGGATACAGGCGCTTTCCCAGCTTGAAAGCGTGCGCTTTGCTGATTGCGCCGTTTCGGATATAGCGCCGCTGTTTGCGATACCGACGCTTCGGCACATCGATATCAGCGATTGCCCGATAGCGTCCATACAGGGTGTGCAGAACCTGTTTGCGCCTGTTACGCTCAATTTCAACGATACGGCCATTCGGGATATTTCGCCGCTTGCCGATTGCGACTTTACGGAGGCATATGCGGAGGGCGGTTTACAGCTTAGCCTAAGCAATTGCGAAATAGAGGACTATGCCGTGCTGGAGAGCATTACGGCGTTTCAAGAGCTTAACATGGGCGGCGCGGCGGCGGCGCTGTGGCTGCCGCACATCCAAGGCGCGCGGGTGGAGGCGCTAAGGGCAGGCTGGACGCAGCTTGCCGACGCGGATATCGAGACGATCGCCAAGCTCGAAGGCCTTAGGGAACTGCAAATCGACGGGCAGGACAAGCTGACGGATCTATCGCCGCTTTTAAGCTGTGAAACCTTAGAAAAGCTGTATGTTTCCGCCGATATGCAAAAGGCGCTGGATTCCATAGCGGACAAGGCCGGTTTTGCCATCGAGGTTTGGTGACCTAACAAAACTTGCATCCGCGCGTATAATAAGGCATACTGAAAGAAGAACACACCATAAGGAGGCTATCATAATGGACGAGAAGAAATGGAACGCTATGCGGGAAGACGCGCTGGACGACGTGGCGGGCGGCGTGACCAACTTCGATTATTACGGCAATCCCATCAATCCGCCCCTGTCGAATGTTTCGATGCCGCAGCATCTGTTGAACTGTTCCTTCAAAAACGCGGACGGCGCGACGTATGCGTGCCCCAATTGCGGCAGCACCAGCTTCCGCATATGCGATGCGGATGAACGTTCGGTAAACCTCAGGTGTAAGAAGTGCGGCACTACGTTTATGGTCGCCAACACCTAAACGGAAAATACGCAAGCCGGTGCTGAAAAGCCCCGGCTTTATTTGTGTTGGCGTTTGCATGCGGCTATGCTATAATGAACAAAACGAGGAGAGCGAGGGTCAGCATGCAGTCGATATATTTGGATAACGGCGCCACGTCCTTTCCTAAAGCGCCGGGCGTGGGCGAGGCGATGGCGCGCTATATCAACGAGATCGGCGCCAATATCAATCGCGGCACGTATAAGCGGGCTTCCGCAGCCGCTATGGCGGTGCTGGACACGCGCACGGCGCTCGCAACGCTGTTTTCCTTCGGCGGCGGGGAGGATCATGTGGTTTTCACGCCGGGTGCGACGGCGGGATTGAACCTGATTCTGCAAGGATATTTGCGAGAAGGCGATCATGTGATCGTGAGCAGCTTGGAGCATAATGCCGTGATGCGGCCGCTTACGGCGCTTGCGGCAAAGGGCGTTTCCTTTTCCCGCATTCCGGCGGATGAAAACGGCCTTACGGATCCGGGGGATATGCTTCCCTTGATCCGCCCGAATACACGCCTTGTGATGGCGTCGCACGCCTCCAACGTGTGCGGCGCGCTGTTCCCCTTGGAGGAAATAGCGGCGATCTGCGCCGAAAAGGACATACCGTTGGCGGTGGATGCGGCGCAGACGGCGGGGCATTATCCAATTAACTTTGACGCGCTGCATCTTGCGGCGCTTTGCGTGCCCGGGCACAAGGGTCTGCTTGGCCCGCAGGGAGTCGGCGCGCTGCTGTTGGACAGGAAGTTCGCGCAAGCGTTGGAGCCCATTGTTACGGGCGGAACGGGCAGCGCATCCGACAGCGAAACGCAGCCCCAATACATGCCGGATCGGTTTGAAGCCGGCACGCAAAACCTCCCCGGCATATTCGGGTTGCAGGCGGCGCTTGCTTTTGTACAGTCCCGCGGCGTGGAAACGCTGCGCGACCATGAAACGGCGCTGACGGCGCGGCTGCTCGAGGGCTTAAAAACGTTGCCGCTGCGCATCGCGGGGCCTTTGACGACGCAAAGGCGCGTGGGCGTGGTATCGGTGGACATGACAGCCGATAACGCCGTCGCCGCTTATAAGCTGGAAAACGAATACGGCGTCATGACCCGCTGCGGGCTGCATTGCGCGCCCAACGCGCATAAGACGCTGCATACCTTCCCGCAGGGGACAATTCGCTTTTCTTTGGGCTATGCTTCCACGGAGGCGGATGTTGACGCGGCCGTCATGGCGCTGCGCGGGATTGTCGGCGCGTTCTAATCGGCGGGAAAGACGGGGAGCGAATACGATTTCGTCATTTTAACTCCATGATTGGGTATAAAACCAAAAAATACGATGAAATTCCGCTTTTTTTTCGCGTAAGGTATGGACAAACGCCCTATTTTTGTCTATAGTAACAGGGTAAACACAGAAATGGTTAAGGCATACTACACTATATTATTTATGGAGGTACCGAATGAACAAGAGCGAATTGGCAGCAGCTGTTGCTGCGAAAACCGGCATGACCAAGAAGGCCGCTGAGGAAGCGGTAGCCGCAACCTTTGAAGCGATCGTTGGCGCAGTGAAGAAGGGCGATAAGGTTGCCGTATTGGGCTTTGGTACGTTTGAAGCCAAGCAGCGCGCGGCGCGCGAAGGCCATAACCCCGCCACCGGCGCGAAGATCAAGATCGCTGCTTGCAAAGCGCCTGCTTTTAAAGCTGGCAAGGGCTTTAAAGACGCTATCAACTAAGCGTTTATTCTTTTGTAAAAGAGCGGGCTTGCCTGCTCTTTTACATTATACAAAGGAGGCGGCTTTTTCGCCTTATGTAAAAGGTACTTCGAATTTGGAGAAACGGCATGGAATTATTCTGGTCTAACATGCGCTTCCAGCTTGCGGCTGCCGCCGTGTTGGCGGTGGTGCTTATCAACTATTTCAATATGAAAAGGGTGCACCGCCTTTCCACGCTCCTTTTCACGCTGATGCTGCTTTGTGCCGCCGCGAACCTTATCTTTGATATCTCCACCGTCTACACCATCACCCATATGGACGTCATACCGCCTTGGGTCAACAGGCTGTGTCACCAATGCTTTATCGGCACCTTGGATTTGCTGGTGTATCTGATGTATTTATATGTGGAAACGCTGGGAAGAAACGAACAACGGCTTTCCAAATGGAAATATCTTCTTGTGAGCCTGCCTTTTATGGCGGCGATCGCTTCAGTCGTTATGGGCGAGCTGCAATATTATAACGACGGAAAAATCGTTTATTCCTATGGGGCGATGGCGTTAGCGCTGTATATCTGCATCGCGTTTTACATGTGTCTTGCAAACGCGCGCGTGCTTTTTGGCAGGGCAGCCTATTCCAAGCGCATCCGCGGGGCTGTGCGGGGCGGCATTTTTATTTGGATCGCTGTGACCTTGATCCAGTACAGATTCAAAGGATGGCTTATGTCCAGCATCGCCGTGGCGCTGATGATGCTGCATCTGTATTTGTCGCTGGAGGATCCAAGCGAGCATTATGACCGCGCCGCGTGCAGCTTTACCCGGCGCGCTTTTGAAATGATACTGGCGGAGCGCTATGCAAAGCATAAAAAATTCTGCGTGATGTGCCTGATGCTGGAAAACATGCGCAACATCAAGTCCAAATACGGCTTTTCCGCCGCCGATATGCTGACCAACACGCTTGTAGCGCTGCTTACGCGCGTGACGGACGCGCCCGTTTATCGTTACCATGACGATGCGCTTTGCGTGCTGCTCAACAGCGAGGAACGGGCGCAGGGGTATTTGGACAGGCTGGTCATGCTTGTGGAAAAGGCGCAGACACAATATCATATTTATCTGCGCGGCCATTATCATATCGTGCTGCTGGATTGCCCGCGGCTTGCGCCCGACGCCGACAGCGTGCTGCAAACGCTCGATTATCTCTCCTACCGCGCAGGACGCACGGTCTATATCGTGGACGATGAGATCATCAAGCAGAAAAACCGCCGCGCCGCCATTGAGCGGTTGGTGGAGGAAGCGCTGGAAAACGACGGCTTCAACGTGGTCTACCAGCCTATTTATGCGCCCGCCGCGAAGGCGTTCAACTCGGCCGAGGCGCTGGTGCGCCTAAAAACAAACGAGGAGACCGGCTTTGTGTCGCCCGATGAATTCATTCCCATCGCCGAGCGAAGGGGCATCGTGGATCGCATCGACGAGATCGTCCTCAATAAGGTTTGCGATTTTGCCGCGCGCGAACGTCTTTGGGAGAAAGGCGTGGCGTATATCGAGGTCAATCTTTCCGGCGCGCAGGCGAGCGACCCGGTGCTGGTGGATACCTATGCCGCGATACTGGAGCGCTATGGCGTGCCGGCGCGCTTTTTGAATTTTGAGATTACGGAAACCTGCGCCGTAGAGGCGGGCGAGACAACGCAGAATAATATGCGGCGCTTTGAACAGATGGGATGCAGCTTTTCCATCGACGATTTCGGCACGGGGTATTCCAACCTGGCTCAGCTTTCTAAAATGACCTACGATCTGATGAAGATCGATAAGGGCTTGATATGGGACAGCTTTTCCGAGGGCGGCGCGCATACCTTCGTGGTGTTAAGCTCCGTCGTTTCCATGGCTAAAAAGCTCGGGAAGGGCTTGGTTGCGGAGGGCGTGGAAACGCAGGCGCAGGCAGAGAAGCTCATCGATATGGGTGTGGATCATTTGCAGGGCTATTTTTACAGCAAGCCCATTCCAGAGGAGCAGTATTTGGCGTTCCTTAAACAAAAAAACGCGCAATAAGGTTCTAAGCGTTATTTGAACAGCCGCCGTGCGGCTGTTTCTTTTTTGTACGCATGTTTCGGCGGCAGGATGCGGCATACTAGAACGAAATATAAAGTAAGGAGCGTTGTTTATGCGCAACCGAATAGGAAAACAGACCCTTGTATTTCGCCAGCCGCCGCAGATCGTATCCTCCGCGGCCATCGTCAGCCAGATGGAGGCTGCGGGCCCGCTGGGAGAGTTCTTTGATACCGTGATGCCGGAGGACACATGGGGCGAGGAAAGCTGGGAAAAGGCGGAGCGCAAGATGTTTATTTCCAGCGTGCATTGTGCGCTTGGCAAGCTTTCCATGCAGCCTGAGCAGCTCGACTGCCTGCTTGGCGGCGATCTTTTAAACCAGCTCATTTCCGCCAACTACGCGGCAAGAGAGCTTAACGCGCCCTTTTTAGGGCTGTACAGCGCCTGCTCTACCATGACGGAGAGCCTGCTCGTGGGCTCCGTATTGCTTGACGGGGGATACGCGCGGTATGCCGCCTGCGTGGCGACAAGCCACTTTTGCACGGCGGAACGGCAGTACAGGCTGCCGCTGGAGATGGGCGGACAAACGCCGCCCACGTCCCAGCGCACGGTGACGGGCGCGGGCTGCACGGTGCTCTGCGCGGACAATGCCGCGCCGCGCGTTTTTCAAACGCTTTGCATCACGCACGGTACGATAGGACGCGTGGTGGACTTGGGGATTACGGACGCGGCCAACATGGGAGCCGCTATGGCGCCCGCGGCGGCGGATACGCTCGCTACGCACTTGAAGGATACGGGGCGCAGCCTTGCCGAATATGATCTGGTCGTTACGGGCGATCTGGGAAGCTTCGGCAGCAAGATGTTCAAGGAGCTTTGCGCGGACAAGGGGCTTGCGCTGGGGGACAGGCATTTGGACTGCGGCAACGCCATATTCGATCCCAACACGCAGAATGTGGATTGCGGCGGAAGCGGCTGCGGCTGCTCCGCGGCGGTTCTTAACGGCTATCTTCTCAAACGCATGGAGGCGGGCGATTTCAAGCGCGCGATCATCATGGCGACGGGGGCGCTGCTAAGCCCGACAGCTACCATGCAAAGCGAAAGTATACCCGGCATTGCGCATGCCGTGGTGTTGGAAAGGAGAAGCGTATGAGCTCGTTTATGGATTATGTGTACTGCTTCGCCGTGGGCGGCGCGATCTGCGTGGTGGGACAGCTTCTGATCAGCCTTACGCGCCTTACGCCCGCGCGCATCCTTGTGCTGTTCGTTACAGCGGGCGTTGTGCTTACGGCGCTCGGGCTGTATGAACCGCTGGTGCGCTTCGCCGGCGCGGGCGCCACCACGCCGCTTACCGGCTTTGGCTATGCGTTGGCGAAGGGGGCCGTGGAGGGCGCGGCGGAGGAAGGCGTCATCGGCGCGTTTACGGGCGGCATCAAGGGGACGGCCGGCGGCGTGGCCGCGGCGGTATTCTTTGGCTATCTCAACGCCGTGATCTTTACGCCCAAGACAAAAAAATAAATATACCATTCATAAAGTAAAATATAATTGACAAAACAAAATCTATGCTTTACAATATGCCATGTAATAAAGGAGATGAAAAACATGGTAAGAAGTAAAGCATATTTGTTTGGCATGGTATTTGGCATCGTAACGTGCGGGATCTTGTTCTTTGTTGTCTCGTATCTTCTCAAGTGCAGAACGGGCAGAGGAAAGCGCGAGTATGACGAACGGCAGAAGCTTGCGCAGGGTACGGCGTATAAGTACGCGTTTTTTACCAATCTTATTTATGCGTGCGCCGTGGGGCTGTACGACCAGTTTACGGGCGTACGCTGGTGCGACACGATGACCTGCGCGTTTTTGGGCATCTGCGTTTCCACGATGGTATTTGCGGTCATCTGCATCTTTAACGACGCCTATGTGTCCTTTCAGGAGCGCCCCCGCAATGTGTATACGATCATGGGATTGCTGGCCGCGGTGAACCTCGCCTCTGGCGTTATGAACCTGCTGCCGCCAAATAAGATGGTGGAAAACGGCATGCTCACGTTCCGCTGTGTAAATCTGGTCGTCGCTATCATGTTGATTACCATCATCGTGATGATGGCCGTCAAGGGCGCGCTGGATCGCCGCGGGGAACGGGACGGGCAGGTGTAGATATGAAGAATCTGCGCTTGAAATCCGCCCGCGCGGCGCTGGATCTTTCGCAGCAGCAGCTGGCCGAAGCCGTAAACGTATCGCGCCAAACCATCAACGCCATCGAAATGGGGGATTACAATCCCACCATCCGC
>JAQVRG010000063.1:0-4773 GCA_028701165.1 Eubacteriales bacterium
AAAGAGGCATACAGGATAGCGGCGTGGATCGGCGTTTGCATAGCGGTCATTTTTTTTGCCCTTGGGGTGATACTTCTTTGGGAAAACAACATCACGATGCTGTTTATGGGGGCTTTTCTGCTTCCGGCGGCCATTATGGAGCTACGGGAAGCCACGCACGGCAAAAGCCGCGCGCTCATACAGCGCACCATAAGAATGCGACGTGGAGAAGCGCTTCGCGTCCGGTATTTGGCTGTGAATGAAAGCATGCGCGCCGGCGACGCATATAAGCTGACAACGGGCGCAAATTATACGCTTTTGCATGTGGTTGACGATACGATGCGCTCCCGCGGCGTGATCGACGAAGGGGCGCTTCTGCGCCTGATCGCCGCGCATGGGACGGAGGAGCCGCTGCGCGCGTTTGTTGACCGCGACAGCCTAACGTGATAAACTTAGGGCGTACCTAAACGGAAATTTGATCTATAGATGTGAGGAAATAATTTGAATTCGGCATGTTTGGACGCATTGTTGAGCCAAGTGGAAAAGCCAGCCAGATATACTGGTGGGGAGCTTAACAGCATCATCAAAGAAGATGCTTTTGTTAAGGTTGCGTTATGCTTTCCCGATGTTTACGAGATCGGTATGTCTCATTTGGGAACGCGCATTTTGTATAACGTCATGAACGCCTGCGAGGACGCCCTCTGCGAGCGCGTCTACGCGCCTTGGCCGGATATGGAAAACGCGCTTAAGCAGGCGGGGGAGCCTTTGTTTTCTTTGGAGACAAAACGGCCGATCGCCTCTTTTGATATCGTCGCCTTTTCTCTTTTATACGAAATGTGTTATACCAACATCTTTACCGTGTTGGAGCTCTCCGGCATTCCCTTCTACGCGAAGGACAGACGGGAAAGCGATCCGTTGGTGATCTGCGGCGGCCCTTGCGCCTGCAATCCCGAGCCTATAGCGCCCTTTATGGACGTCGTGCTGCTTGGCGACGGCGAAGAGATGAATCCGGAGCTTTTGCGCGTTTTTGCGGCGTGCAAACGAAACGGCTGCGATAAGCGCGATACGCTGCTTGCTTTATCTAAAATTGAAGGCGTTTATATACCGTCCTTTTATGCGCCGCAATACGCTGAGAACGGCGATTTTATCCGCCTGCAAAGCGTTGAGCCGCAAGCGCCGGATCGCATACTGCGGCGCGTGGTTCGTGATCTTGACGCAGCGCCCTATATCGGCAAGCCCATCGTGCCGTATCTCTCCATCGTTCACGACCGCATTGCCGTTGAACTGTTTCGCGGCTGTACACGCGGCTGCCGTTTCTGTCAAGCGGGCTTTATTTATAGACCGGTGCGGGAGCGAAAGCGTGAAACGCTTATGCAGCAGGCTAAGGATATGGTTGCTTGTACAGGCTATGACGAGATATCGCTGTTGTCTTTAAGCTCCGGCGACTATTCCGACCTGCACGCGCTTGTGCCCGAAATACTGGATGAGTTTGCGCCGCAGCGCGTTTCCGTATCGCTTCCGTCGCTGCGTATTGATTCACTTTTAAAAAACGATCTTGAGCGCATGCAGGCCGTCCGCAAGGCGGGGCTTACGTTAGCGCCGGAGGCGGGCACGCAGCGATTGCGCGACGTAATCAATAAAGGCGTTACCGAGGAGGATTTGATACGAAGCGTTACGGACGCCTTTGAAGCTGGCTGGAACGGCGTAAAGCTGTATTTCATGATCGGCCTTCCCACGGAAACGGAAGAGGATTTGTTGGGCATAGCCGATTTGGCGCGAAAGGTTTCGCAAGCCTTTTATTCCATTCCCAAAGATAGAAGGGAAAAAGGCTTGCGTCTAAGCGTAAGCGCATCCTCCTTTGTGCCCAAACCTTGGACGCCCTTCCAGTGGGAACCGCAGGACACGAAGGAAAGCATCATCAAAAAACAGCAGTTCCTGCGAAACGCCCTTAAGGGTATCCGCGGCGTGGAGTTTGCGTATCACGCGCCCAACATCAGCGTTTTGGAGGCTGTCGTCGCACGCGGCGACAGGCGTATTGCCGACGTTCTGCTCCAAGCGTATCGAAACGGCGCGCGTTTTGATTCATGGGACGAGCATTTCAAGCTTAAGGCTTGGGAGGACGCGTTTGCGGCTTACGATATCGATCCCGCTTATTACGCGAACCGGCGCAGGGATACGGAGGAGCCGCTGCCTTGGGATCATATTGATATGCTTGTGAGCAAGGCTTATTTAAAGCGGGAGAGAGAAAATGCCTACGCCGCGACGGTGACAAGGGATTGCCGCAAGGGCTGCAACGGTTGTATGGGGGAGCGATATGCGGATTATTGCAAGATTTGAAAAAACGGAAAGCGTTCGCTTTGTTTCGCACCTCGATATACAGCGCCTTTTTCAGCGTGCTTTTCGTCGCGCGCAGATACCGCTCGCCTATTCGCAGGGCTTCAACCCGCATCCGATTCTTTCCTTCGCTACGGCGCTTTCCGTGGGCTATACGAGCGAGGCGGAATGGCTTGACGTGAAGCTTGCATCGGATATGGATAAGGATGATTTCGCGCGGCGCGTTAACGGCACGCTGCCGGAAGGCTTCCGCATAATCGAGGTGTTTTCGGTTGATGAGCGCTTTCCTTCGCTCAGTGCCATCATGGCAGCAGCCGATTATACGCTGCAAGTGTTCGATCCGCCGGCGGATCTCGCGCCGCGTATCGAAACGCTTCTTAGCGCGCCTATCATGGTGGAAAAGCGGACGAAGGGCGGCATGCGTACGGTGGATATCCGCCCCATGCTCTATGATTACAGATATTCGAACGGTTTTATGCGCATTCTCGGCTGTTTAGACGCAAAGGGAAGCTTGAACATCGATCTTTTTATGGGCGCGCTGCTTAAGCAAGACGCCTCCGCGGCAAGCTATCGGGTACACCGCAACCGTATTTTTTCCAACGACGGCGTCTTGATGCCCAAGATGCCGGAAAGACTATCATAGAAGAAGGTTTTTTTGCGATATTATGGAAAAGGAAATCATCGTGGATATCAATCCCTACCAAACGCGGGTCATACTCACGGAGGACGGCGCCGCCAGCGAGGTGCTTATTGAACGCCGCGGCCGCGAACGTCTTGTGGGAAACATATATAAAGGCAAAGTACAAAACGTTCTCCCGGGCATGCAAGCGGCCTTTGTGGACATAGGCTTGGATCGGAACGCTTTTCTTTACGCGGGCGATATACAGATCGATAAATCCGATTTCGTATTCAATGGCGAAAACAGCGAGATGCGCCTTGCTCAGCCCAATATCAAGGATATGGTGAGAACGGGGCAGGACATACTGGTGCAGGTGGTCAAAGAACCCGTAGGCACAAAGGGCGCGCGCGTGACCACGCACATTACGCTGCCGGGTCGTACGCTCGTGCTGATGCCGACCGTGGATTATATCGGCGTATCCAGAAGGATTGAGGACGAGGGAGAACGCGTTCGTTTAAAAGCCGAGCTTGCAGCGCTGAAAGCCGACGGCATTGGCATGATCGTCAGGACGGCGGCGGCGGGGAAGACCGCGGCGGAGTTCAAAGCCGATTTGGATTTTCTTATGCGGCTTTGGGATCGTATCCAGCAAAAGAGCAAGCTCTTGACTGCGCCGCGATTGATACACGGTGAAGAGCCGCTCGTGTTCAGAACCATTCGGGATATGTTTACGCCCGAGGTAAGCCGCCTTGTTATCAACGACAAGGAGTTCTTTGAAAAGGTGCAGCTTGTAGCGGGCATTCTATCCCCTTGCTTGCGGGATCGCGTGGTGCTCTGCGAGGAGGTGCCGGATATGTTCGATCAGCTCGGTTTGGAGTCCGCTATCGACAAGGCGCTCTCCCATAAGGTATGGATGAAGAACGGCGGCTACATCATCATCGACCAAACCGAAGCGCTCACGACGATCGACGTGAATACGGGGAAGTACGTCGGCAGCAACGATAATTTGCAGGAAACGATCACGCAAACGAACTGCGAAGCGGCGCGGGAGATCGCACGGCAGCTTCGCTTGCGCGACATCAGCGGCATTATCATCATCGATTTTATTGATATGGACGAGATCGCCGATAAAGAAAGGGTGCTTGAAACCCTGCGGGACGAATTGAAAAAGGATCGCACCAAATCAAACGTCCTTGGTATTACGCAGCTTGGCCTTGTGGAGATGACGCGCAAAAAGACGCGCCAGTGCATATCCAACACCTTGCAGATGCCGTGCCCCTATTGCGGCGGAACGGGTAAGATCCTTTCAAGAGAAAGCGTTATGCTCAAGGTTCGCAGGCTTCTGCGCTGTTATTTTTCGCAGGAAGACTATGAGAATTATCTTGTTCGGCTTCAGCCGGACGTGGCGAACGCCATTATCAATATCCTCAACGAAACGCCGGATATGCTGATCGCAAACGAAGGGAAAACGATTTGGATCGAGGCTGTTTCCGATATGCACATGCAGGATTATGAGGTAAAGCCCATCACGAGCGAGCCGGAATTACAGCGCGTCAGAGAGATCGCAAAAATGTATTGCTAACGGTGCATTTTCGCTATAGACAAACCGATTCAATATGTGCTATAATCCTTAACTGTCAGCGTAAGCCAATGTAGCTCAGTTGGTAGAGCAGCGCACTCGTAATGCGCAGGTCTGGGGTCCGAGTCCCCACATTGGCTCCATTTTTTTCGGGGCGTAGCGCAGTTTGGTAGCGCGTTTGGTTCGGGACCAAAAGGCCGTGGGTTCGAATCCCGTCGCCCCGACCAAACAAAAAGGTATCCGAACCGGGATGCCTTTTTTGTTT
>JAQVRG010000063.1:4873-7827 GCA_028701165.1 Eubacteriales bacterium
CTCCATTTTTTTCGGGGCGTAGCGCAGTTTGGTAGCGCGTTTGGTTCGGGACCAAAAGGCCGTGGGTTCGAATCCCGTCGCCCCGACCAAACAAAAAGGTATCCGAACCGGGATGCCTTTTTTGTTTGTGTTCAAATGTAGGGATTCGAAGGGCACACGGCCGCGCGAAGCGAGGCGAAAAACAGTCCTGTGAACTGTTTTTCAGTGCCCCGGGCTGGCGTCGGCGCTGCCCCAGCGCCGATGGCGAATCCCGTCGCCCCGACCAAACAAAAAGGTATCCGAACCGGGATGCCTTTTTTGTTTAGTTGGAGAAAATCGTAATAATAGACAATAGAGAAGAGAAAGGGGCGCATACATATGCCTTCATCGTGGTATTCAAATCGCCTTCTTTTTTATACGGTTCTTGTGGCAGTCTGTGCAAGCTCTTTTTTCCTTTCCGGCTGTGCGTCCGAAGATGTGCCGGATGCGATCGTTGACGTTGCGCCGCAATCAGCGACGCCCGCGCTTTCCGCGGCTCCCTCCTATACGCCGCCGCCCGTTACGTCATCGCCTTTACCTTCGCCTGCGTCCACGCCGCCGCCTACCGAAACGCCTGTTGTATCGGCGGAACCAACGCCAAAAACGCAAAGAAACTATCCGGTCGCGGATACCGCTTTTTATTATCAGGATTTAGACGATGCGCTAAAGGCGCGCATTACCGGCATGAGCTATCCTATGCCGGACGAACCCTGCGCCATATCGTATAGCGAATTATGTTATATCGGCATACTTTATTGCGATTTTACGGGCGAAACCCATACGGGAGAGTTGATCGTCAACAAAAAACTAGCAGACGAGGTCGTAGAGATCTTCTATGAACTCTACAAGAATCAATACCCGCTGGCCTCTGTACGGCTGGTGGACGATTACGGCGAGCCCGGCGACGATAATCGCTCCATGGCCGCAAACAACACCTCCGCGTTCAATTATCGGCGCGTAACGGGAAGCAAGACCTTGTCGCGCCATAGCTACGGCGCGGCAATCGACGTCAATCCCTTATTCAACCCGTACATCGACAAAGGACGCATTGCGCCGCCGGAAGCCGCGCCCTACGCGGACAGAGACGCGGACTTTCCCGGTAAGATCGATCATGACGATCTGTGCTATCGGCTGTTTACCCGAAACGGCTGGAGCTGGGGCGGCGACTGGTCAGGGGACAAGGATTACCAACATTTTTCCAAGGACATCGGATACTAGACCGCGTTAACCGTTAAGCTGCCATACGCCCCACGCGAGATATCCCGCAAAAAGAAGCCAAAATAGATAAGGGAGTTGCAGGAGCGCCGCCAATCTGTCCACCTTTGAAAACTGATTGATCATCAGCAGCACCAACGCCACGAGCAGGATAATCCACGCGAAGGAAAGCGCATAGGCTTTTTGATTGAAAAAGAACAGCGGCCAAAAGAAATTGGCGGCAAGCTGCGCCGCATAAAACACTTGATCGCTCGGCTTGCCAAGCAACCAAACGCGCGCTGAGGATATGCCCATCAGCGTATAAAGAATCGTCCAAACGATGGGAAAAACCAAGGCCGGCGGAGAGAAAGGAGGGCGAACAAGGCTTTCATAGCTTTGCATGCTCTCGCCGGTCAGAAGGCTGGAAAGGCCGCCTACGGCAAGCGGAATCAGAATCGCAAAGATATAGGTCTTTATCTTTGAAGAGCCGTGTGCTTCCCCGTTCATTATACATCACCTCTCCGTCATTTTATGCAGTCGCCGTCCTTTGCATTCATATAGAAAAACAGCCTCGTTCCCATGCTTGAACGAGGCTGTTAATAACGTATCGCGGTTATTACGCGGCTTCTTCCGTCGCTTTTACTTTGTTACGCAGCCAATCCTTGCCCTCGAGAAGACGCGTGACCATCATGGAGGCAATGGTATCGCCCGCAGCGTTCAGGCAGGTCGCGGGAGGATCCACGAGGAAGCCTATGGTGGCGATGATGGGGAACGCTTCTGCCGGGAATCCATACAGGCTTACAATCAGCATTTCGCCGATCAAGCCGCCGCCGGGTATGCCGGACATGACGACGCCGGAAAGCACAGCGATCACGATGGCCGTTAAGTAGGTTCCAATGCCGGAAAATTCATAGCCGAAAACGCCAAAGAGTATGGATATCTTCAATATGGCGGAGAGTACGGAGCCGTCCATGTGCATCGTCGCGCCGATGGGGAGGACGATCTCGCGCACATCCTTGGAAACGCCGATATTCTGCGACGCTTCAAGATTGACGGGTAAGGTGGCGATGGAGCTGCCCGTTGCGAACGCGGTGATGGCGGGCGGCCAAATGTAGCGCCACATACGGCTGACGCCAAGCTTTCCAGCCGCATAATAGCTGTAGACGGGGAACATGATGGCGAGATACAGCGCGCACAGCGGGTAATAGAGCGCCATGGCTCTTGCGTAGGTGCCAAGAAGCTGCGGTCCAAACTCGCCGATCAGCGCGGCGAAGTAGGCGGCCAAACCGATAGGCGCGTACATCATGATGATGTTTACGATCTGCATCATGATCTCGCTCAAGTTTTCAAGCAGCTTGCCTACAGGCGTTTCCTTTCCGCCGCACATGCCGACGCATGCGCCGAAAAGGATGGCGAACACGATCAAGGGAAGCATATGCGAGCGCGAAAGAAGCTCGCTGAAATCGCCGACCGTAAGCGCGTTGACGATCGCGTCAGGCAGACTTACCGGCTCAAAGCCCTCGCCGCTTGCAAGCTCGACGATTACGCCTTGGGCGGGCGGGAATACCTTGACCGCGAAGATGATAATCACAGCCGCGATAACGCCCGTTACCACGAATACAAGCAGCATGTAGCCTAAGATCTTGCCGAGCCGCTTCATATCCATCATGCTGCCTACGGCGTTTGCGACGCTTACGAACACGAGCGGCACCACGACCGTGAACATCAGATTCAGAAAGATG
>JAQVRG010000064.1 GCA_028701165.1 Eubacteriales bacterium
TGCGTATCTGCCTGAAATGGTATACAGTAAAATAATGAGGCTGCGAGAAATGCAGGAGAACCTTAAGCGTGTGCTGGGTGACGGCTATTTTGATTACGGCATGATCATTTGTCAGGCGAACGGAAGTCCGGTCATGACGGAGCATTTGAATAAACGGTTTCAGCGTGTGCTGGATGAAATGGGGATAAAGCCCAAGCATGGTGAGCAGCAATATGTATTCCACAGCATCCGCTCCACGTCCACAACGTACAAATTAAGGGTATCCGGCGGAGACATCAAAGCGGTGCAAGGCGAGAACGGGCAAAAAGATCCGAAGATGGTCACCCATCAATATTCGCGCATTATTGATGAGGATCGCATACGAATTGCCAATGCTATGAACGATGACTTCTACCGTAAGGATGAACGAAAATCCGAAGAGGAAGAACTGCTTGCCGCCGTGAAAGATAATCCGGAGTTGTTTAAGCAATTCGTTGCATTTGTGTCCATGACGAAAAATTCTGCCAAGAATATGGCATGAACCTCAAAATTTTCTTAGCAAAGTGCTAAGAAAATCTCGAAACGGTGTGAATAGGGCATGGATTTCTTAGCACAAAATTCAGAAGAAAAACAAAGAAAATCACCTCTCTTGATCTTGTGAGATCAAGAGAGGTGATTTCGCGCAAACCCGCATAAACACTGGGTTTCATTGGCGCGCTTGGAGGGATTCGAACCCCCGGCTTCGTCCTTAGGAGGGACGCACTCTATCCTGCTGAGTTACAAGCGCATATTCGATTTTCTAATCACTGAGCGTTCGCTTAGGAGGCGAACGCTCTATCCTGCTGAGCTACGGAGAGACAACCAAAACTATATGTATTATAGAAAGAAGATGTACGGATGTCAATGAAAACAACCGAGAGAACATTTACCGAGAGAACATTTCGGCAAAAACGCTGTACATAATTCGGCCGTTCAACTATAATACTTTTGGCATTATATTTGGCATTTATATTGTAGGGGGAATGGAACTTGAAAAGGGAACGTTTCAACAAAACAGAGAAGTCTTGGATTTTATATGACTGGGCGAATTCGATTTACGCAACAAACATCATGGCGGCTATATTTCCGATCTACTTTGCCTCGGTCGCCAGCGATACCGGCAATAAAATATATGGACTTGCTATTGCGATAGCGAATTTGGTTGTGGCGTTTCTTGCGCCTGTATTGGGCGCCATCGGCGATTTTACAGGCATGAAAAAGAAGCTGTTTACCGGTTTTTTGCTTGTCGGTCTTATCTTTACGACGTTCATGGCGATATTTGGTTCCTGGCAGATGATGCTTCTTGGACTGATCCTTTCACGTGTAGGCTTTGCGGGTTCTGTTTTGTTTTATGATTCGTTCCTCACGGACGTAACGACGAAGGATAGGATGGACAAGGTTTCGTCGTGGGGCTATGCGATGGGGTACATCGGCGGCAGCACGATTCCGTTTATCATTTCCATTGTGATATTGCTGCTCATGGATATGAGCACGCTCTCCTTTAAGTTATCCATATTGATCGTAGTGCTTTGGTGGTCCGTATTTTCCATTCCCTTTTTGCGAAACGTTAAGCAGGTACACAGCGTAGACCAACCGCCGAAGGCGTTAGCCAAGGAAGCGATGAAAAACACCCTTGCGACATTCAAAAGCATCGTTGCGGACAAAAGACTCATGTATTTCATTATAGCCTATTTCTTCTATATCGACGGTGTGGATACGATCATCAGCATGGCGACGAACTACGGTTCCACTTTGGGACTTGGCACGATCGGCATGATACTGGCATTGCTTGTAACACAGCTTGTTGCGGTGCCGTTTTCTATCCTGTTCGGTAATCTGGCCAAAAAGGTTGGCGGCATTAGAATGATCGCCATTGCCGTAGGCGTTTACTTCTGCATCACGATATTAGGATTCTTCATGGGCGTGAATATTGAAAGAGCCGAAATCTCCGGCGGCGACATTGAAGCGGCAATCCGCACGAGTACGGTTATGTTCTGGATATTGGCAACGCTGGTCGGTACCGTGCAGGGCGGTATTCAAGCCCTGTCACGTTCGTATTTTGGAAAGATCATTCCGCCGGAGCGTTCCAATGAATACTTCGGCTTCCTTGATATCTTCGGAAAATTCTCCTGCGTGATCGGTCCCGCTTTATACTCTGTGACGTTTTCCGTAACGGGCCGCCCGTCGTTTGGAATATTAAGCATTATCCTGCTGTTTGTTGCGGCGAGCATTGCGCTGTATGCGGGCAGGAAGCATTTTGCGGGCGCGGAGACTGAAACGAACGCAATTGTAACGGAGTGACGTTTCATGCACGAAGGTCATAGAAAAAGATTGCGCGATAGCTACATGCAAGGCGGCGCGGACGCTTTGCATGATCACCAGCTTCTTGAATTGCTGCTGACTTTTTCTATACCCAGAAAGGATACCAATCCGATTGCCCACGCGCTGCTTGCGGCCTTTGGTTCTTTGGATGGCGTCTTGCACGCTGACGTAACCGAGCTTGAAAAGGTGGAAGGCGTAGGGGAGAGTACGGCGCTATTGCTTTCGATCATAGGCGCGCTGCCCTCGCGTATGGCGTATGAGAAGGGAAAGCCCGTAAGGCTGACGACGCCCAAGGAAGCTATGACCTATTGCTGCACCTTGCTCTCACAGCAGCGATACGAGGTCATGTATATCATTTCGCTCGATAAGAATCTGCGTGTTTTATATTGTGAAAAGCTGAGCAGTGGGACGCTTACGGAAACGACCGTCTATCCGCGATTGGTAGTGGAGAGCGCTTTGCGTCATAATGCGCACAGCATTGTGCTGGCGCATAACCATCCATCCGGTGATCTGACGCCGTCACGGGCGGACGTGGAAGCTACCGCTGCCATGCTGCGCGCGTTGGAGCCAATCGGCATTCGGCTGCATGATCATATTATTGTAAGCAAAAACAACGCCTTCTCCATGGCACGGGATTCGCTGATGCCAAATGGCGGCGAAGTATCCACACTGGCTGCCGTTGCTGAGCGACAGACTCCGGTAACATAATAGAATAACAAAAGAACAAGGAGAACCTTATGCGAAACACGATGGATTGCGTGATCATCGGCTGCGGCCCGGCGGGCGTTTCCGCGGCGCTGTACGTTGCGCGCGCCAATTTAAAGGTAACCGTGATCGGCGGCGATGAAAGCGCTTTGATGAAAGCGGAAAAAATCGAGAACTATTACGGTCTGCAAGAAAGCTTAATGGGGAAAACGCTCTTCGAAGCAGGCTTGCGTCAGCTTGAAAGGCTGGGCGTTGAAAGAATAAGGGACGATGTTGTCGATATAACCTGGGAAAACGCATTTACCTTAACATGTGCCGGCGGCGAAGAAATCGACGCGGCTTCCGTGATTTTTTGTACGGGCGCAAAACGTATGCGCGCGTCCATCGAGAACCTGCAAGCATTCGAAGGGCGCGGCGTAAGCTACTGCGCGATCTGCGACGCGTTTTTCTATCGAAACAAAGCGGTAGCCGTCTTGGGAAGCGGCGCTTACGCGCTGCATGAAGCGATGGCGCTTCTGCCTGTGGCGGAATCTGTAACGCTATTAACGAATGGACAGCCGCTCGCGGCCTCGTATCCGGAAACGATCAAGATCATCGATAAACCGATCCATGCGCTGCAAGGTGACGACAAACTGACGTCGGTGTGCTTTGCGGACGGAGACAAGCTTGCGGCGGCGGGTCTGTTTGTAGCCATCGGCACGGCGGGCGCGTCGGATTTGGCGCGAAAGCTGGGCGTGGAGGTGCGCGGAAGCGATATTGTGACAAACGAGAATATGGAAACCATGCTGCCCGGCTTATTTGCGGCGGGCGACTGCACGGGCGGTATTTTGCAGGTTTCTACGGCAGTTGCGGAAGGCGCCAAGGCCGGAATGTCGGCTGTCCGGTTTTTGCGAAGCCGGACTTGAACACGACGCGTATCTTGCGAAACCGATCATAACTATGTATAATAATAAAAAGATTGTGCCTTGACCAGTTTCAGTAAAGATAAGGTATGTGAGGAAAAAGAATGGGCAACGTCAAAATTGAAAAGCTGAAGGCTTGGGGCGCGGATACCGAAATGGCGCTCAACCGTTTTATGGAAGATGAAGATCTGTATGTCGAATGCTTAGATATGATCGTGGGAGACAAGCATTTTGACGCGCTGGCGGACGCGATGGCGAACAAAAGGTATAAGGAAGCTTTTGAGCATGCGCATTGTTTAAAGGGCGTAGCGGGCAATCTAGGCTTAACGCCGCATTTTGACGCGATGTGCGAAGTGGTTGAGCCGTTGCGCAAGGACAGATATGACAACATTGATGAGAAATACAAAGCCATGCTTGAAAAATACGAGGAATATTTACAGTTAATGAAATAACACCCTTTAAAAAATGGGCTAAATCATGAACTATCAGCGAGTAGGATTGACGAGCCGTGCGCGAAACTGTATCATGTATCCAGCCGAATATTGCTTAGACTTTAGGGCAATAACGGTATATGGAGGTGAAGCATGAAACGATGCAGTAGAGCCATGGCTTTACTTTTTGCATTGCTGGCGTTTTTTACGGCATTGCCAGCCCGGGCGGCGGCTTTTCATACCGACGTGCGGGTTCTGCTGTCTGTTGGCAAGAATAAGGAATTGTCCTTTACGCCGGTAGGGTCGTATCACATAAAGGAGGATCCGTCCATAGAGGTGGGTGAAGGGGAGCTTGTTGTGAAGGCGGTGGGAAGCAGACCCGTCTTGCAGATAGGGGATAAAACGCTCACGGCGACCACCCTTACGCTTGTAAGTGATACCTATGGGGAAACGAAGGATTATATCAGGCTGAAGAACCAGGAATACGGAACCTGTACTTACCTTGGCAACATGACCTTTGACGTATCCGGCGGTTTTGTGCGCGCGATCAATACGCTGCCGATCGAGCAGTATTTATACGGCGTGGTTCCTCACGAGATGAGCGATTCCTTTCCTGTGGAAGCGCTGAAAGCGCAGGCTGTATGCGCGCGCGGCTACGCCGTTACCAAATGCTCAAAAAACGCGGCCGGCACCTACGACATTTTGGATACGTCCAAGGATCAGGTGTATCGTGGCTACGCAAGCAAAAATAAGCGCGCCATCGCCGCGGTGGACGACACCAAAGGAAAGGTGCTTACCTATGAGGGCGATATCATCGAAGCGTTCTATTCCGCATCCAACGGCGGGCAGACGGAGCGTACGGGAAATGTATGGGAAACGGATCTGCCTTACTATACCAACGCCGATGATCCCTTTGATCTGATGAACGCTTCAAGCTTGGAATACTTGGGCTTTATTCCGGCACAATACAATGAGGATACGCTTTCCCGCATGGATCAGCCGATTGCCGCAGCGTTGCAGCGCGCGGCGAACGAGGCGGCGGGGAAGACCGTCACGCTTGTTTCTACGGTGGACGTGCTTCCGTGTGAGCCTGCGTATGAAGCGCCGAGCCGCTGCTTTTCCAAAGCGAACATCACGCTGCTGGTGAACGACGGGCAAAAAGAGGGACAGGTCAACGTCGTATTGCAGCTTGACGAGCTGGACTTCGGCACATCGCGTAATGTGCTTGGTTTGATCGGAAGAAAAGCGACAAGCCTACGCATGCGCGGCGCGGAGCAGGGAAGCATGACTATAAAAGGTACCCGTTATGACGGCTGGTATTTGACCGTACGGCGTTACGGACACGGTATCGGTTTATCGCAGCGGAGCGCGCAAGAGCGCGCACGAAACGGACAGGCCTACACCGATATCCTTAGCTTCTATTATATTAACACGGAGCTTGATACGATAGGCACCTTTGAAACGGCGCCGGAGCTTAGCGGCGATCGATATGAAATCGCGTCTTGGGGCGTTACCAATGTTGAGCCGAAAACCACGCCGGACAAGCTGCTGGACGGATTGAAAACCAAGGGCGAACGCCTGCTGATCGTTACGGCAAAGGGCGCGGAAAAGAAAGAAGATCCGGTTTGTACCGGCAATTTTGTGCGAACCGTTTATGACGAGGGGCGTTCCTTCATGGATGTGCCGATCATCATCTACGGCGATATCAACGGCGACGGTGTAATCGGAACGGACGATGTTGCTACGCTGCGCAGCCATCTCATGCATGAAAAGGTGCTTTCCGGCGCTTATTTACGGGCGGCGGACGTCAACCGCGACGGCGAGGTTGACAGCATGGATCTGCTGCAGCTGCTCAAATATACCCAGGACGAAGCAAAGATTCGACAAGGGAGTTAATCGATATGCGATATAGAAAGAGTATTACTTTGGCGATATGCCTGCTATGGCTCATCAGCGCCTGCGCGAACACGTTTGCATCGGAGCTTTCCGTAAGCGCTGGGAGCACGGCCGTGCAGACGGGGGATACGGTGGAGGTGAGCGTAACCGTAACGGGAAAAGAGATGGCGGTTGCGGAAGGCGTTTTCGATTATGATCCCGCGCTTTTGACCTATAAGGAAAGCGACGGCGGCGCGGCGGATGGGTTTATCAATCTGATTTCCGCCGAAAAGAACGGCTCCTCTACGCTTATGTGCAAGATCGTATTTGAAGCGATCGGCAGCGGCGAAGCGGTCGTAAACGTTTCAATCGAACGCATTTTGAATTATGACGGCGATCAGCTCGACGGCGCGAAGGGCAGCACGACGGTCTCCGTTTCCGCCGCGCCCGTAGAAGCCACGCCGACGCCGGTTCCCGTTGATTATTCGAAAACAGGCGTGAAGGCGCAAAACATCACGGACGCGCCGTCGGAAATGTATATTTGGCGCAGCTTGGAAAACGTTACGATCCCTTCAAAGTATGAAGAGACGGAAACAACCTACCATGACGAAACCGTCATGGGCGCGGTGATAAAGGACTCCAATGCGCCGGAGCTTTTGTACCTTTCAGACGCGGCGGGTGAAAACGCGGCTTACTATATTTACGACCGCGCAAGCGATACGTTGTATCCTTACAGAACCATATCCTCCGTACTGAAAGCGTACATTCTTTTACAGCCGGACAGCGGCGTGCAGATTCCGGCAGGCTTTACACAGTCTTCGCTGACGGTTGGCGAAAAAGAAATCACGGCATGGAAAAGCCAAGACGCACAAGGGGACGTTTATTTGGTATACGGACGCGATCCGCAAGGGGAGATCGGTTTCTTCGCCTATGATCCGGAAGGCGAATCCGTGCAACGATACGCGACGCTGCCCGCAAGGCCGGTACTGCCCGAGCTTACGCCGTCGCCCACGAACGCGCCCGTAGAAGAAGCACCGGTGGAAAAGCCCGCGGTGGAAGATCAGAGCAATGCGCTTGTCCATATAGGAGAAGATGCGGTTACGCTGCAAAAGATGGTCTTTTGGGGAATCTGTGGCTTCGCGGCGCTGATGTTCGTGCTTTTCCTCGTTAGCGTGATATCGCATGCGATCGAAAAGAAACAGCGCAGGCGCAGGGCGGCCGAACGCCGCGCGGCACGCGACGCGATGAAGCGGCAGGGGCTTGACGGATAAGAAGATAGACAGATAGCAAAAAGGAACCGCTCAGTTTGAGCGGTTCCTTTACACTGTTTATGTTGTGCTAGTCGCAGTAGCAGGAAGAATTACAGGGATTGTAGCAAGGGCTGTAGCAGGAATTATACCAAGGATACAGCGGGTAGGGATTATAATAATACGTGGAAAGATACGCGGTCTGCACATACGCAGTGTAACCCGGCATATCCAAC
>JAQVRG010000065.1 GCA_028701165.1 Eubacteriales bacterium
GGACGGATAGCGAAATTCAGCGCGACTATGATCGAACGGCCGAACATGCGCAGGACGACGGCGCAGAACCGCCCGTGCAGGAGCAATACAACGTCGTCCGCGATTATCAAAACGAATATCACGGCAGCGTCACATTGGAGGAGGCCTTTACCGAGTCCTGCAACACGACGTTTGCAAAGCTTTCCGTGATGCTGGGGGCGGCGCGGGTTTCTAAAACGGCGAAGGATATGGGAATTGGAAAGGAATACCTTTTCGAGGATATGATGCTTTATAAAAGCAGCTATGAAAAACCAAATACGCAATTGCAGCTTGCTTGGTCCGGTATCGGTCAATATAAGGATCTTATGACGCCGATGCAGATGTGCATGCTCGCTGGCGCCGTAGCCAACGACGGCGTTATGATGGAACCCAAGCTTTTAAAGAACGTGACGACGCATGGCGGTACGGTAAGTAAAACGCTACAGCGTGAAGCGTGTGATCCGGTATTCTCAAAAAAAGAAGCGCATACGATAAAATCATACATGCGCGCCGTGGTGGAAAAGGGAACAGGGAAAAGGGCGTCGCTTGATGAACTTACCGTCTGCGGGAAAACCGGCACCGCGGAGATCTCATCGGATAAAAGCGTCAAGACCCATGCGTGGTTCGTTGGCTTTATCGAGGAGCCGGAGCATCCGTTGGCTGTTTGCGTTATTTTGGAGCAAGCGGGCGGCGGGGGTTCGGTTGCGGCGCCGATCGCGGGTAAAATGCTGCAAAAGGCCGTAGAGCTTGGCTATTGATCCTGATACGCCAACAGCAGATCCACCATCATACCATAGCTTTTTATGCCGTCCTCCTGCCTGTTGTGTTTAAGATAGGCGTCGTTGATCTGATCGACGGTTTCTTCGATTTCTCCTTCATGATCCTCCCAGTATTGGTTATAGGCGATCAAATCTCGAACCATGGCTTCGGAATAACGGTTGCGCACCGTGGCGTAGCGGTCAGCGTCGATATCCTTGAGCTGGTTTGTTGCGTGGATGAGGGCGAGCATCACGCCGGAATAACGCACACAGGGCTCCTGCGAGCGAAGGCACGCCAAGTAACTGACGAAATTGGCTTCATCCTCACGCGCAATGCCCAAATAATGCGCGTTTTCATGCGCCGCGGCGGATAAAAGAAGCAAAGGCGGCTGGTGCATGTTTACGTTGGCTTCGCCCGTAAACGGAACGAATATGCCGCTGATACCGGCGTAAGACATCGCTTCCGAGGCGTACACCTGCTTGGCGGGATATACCTTTCTCGCAAAGATCCGTATATCGCTTCCAAGCGCGGTATAGGCTTTTGTGATATCCTCAAAGTAATATCGCGGCGTTTGCTTAAGCGTAAATACGCCGGCTATATCCTCCGGCACTTGCCTGCGAAGCGCAACGGCTTCGTCTGTAAGGGAAAGGCAGAGCGATTCCAGCTGTTCTACAGGACGCTCTCTTACGTCCAGTGACATCATCTCGGATAAGGTAGGACGCTGATAGTTAAAACCCCAAATCCAATAGAATAAACATAGAAAAACGCCGACGCAAATACCGATGTTTACAACAAAGCTCACGATGCGAACCCAACGGGCGCGCCTTTGCAAAAGGTGCACGAGAAAGAGCACGACAAGCGCGACCACAAGCGCCGCCAAAATATAGACAATCAACTCCGCAACGGAGCCGGGCAGGGAGGCTGTCGCCTTTCCGAGCGCGTCGCTGATCTTAGGGTATAAGCCTAAGCTGAATTTTTCATTGATCAGCTTCGGATACTTTTCAGCAAGGATCGGAAAAAGAAATCCGATGGGAATCAGCAGTAACCAAGGCAGTTTCCAAAGCTGGCGTTTCCACATCTCTCGCGTCACGTTTTTTTCCGCTTTTGTTTTGTTAGGCATGGCATATCACCCCGTATACATATTGCATACCGGGTATTATAGCATAAACGTCGCAAATAGAAAAACAAGATATAAAGACCCTTACGCCTTAGGCCTGTATCGCTCCATCAGCGCGTCTACCCACGCTGCGGGCGGCGCTTCAATGACGCAGCCGTAGCTTTCTGTTTCGGGAAACATGTAGAGCGTCGGGCCGTTCCGCATATGCTCCGGCGTTACAAGCGCGTAAAACAACGCATACGGATGATACCCTTCGCAATAGCATAGTATGGTCGTTTGGCCAAAGTTTTGCGCAAGGAGTTTTTCGTGCTCAAGATCGGCCTCCACAGGTATGTTATAAACCTGCGCTATACCTGCTTGATCCGTCTGCGCCACAATACTATGCGCCGGAAAAACGACCGTTGCGCCCGCCAAGGGCTTGAGCGAGTATACGTCCACCACGCTTACGCACATATGGCCGTATTGCGGAACCCGGTGTGTCGCAAGCAGAAAGAGGGCGAACAGCGCCGCGGCTGCAAAGCCGCCAAGCGCAAGTTTACGAAGGAACCGCCTTTTTTCCATGCCGCGCATCTCACTTTCTCGAAAAAATAGCCTTCTATAAAATATGCGGGAAATCCCTACGCATATGTGTTATACTGTAAATAACGAAATTTGGCTCAAGGAGGCTATTATGCAGCACTATCAGGACAAAGGCTGGCAGGAGAGCATGCGCGTTCGTATCGATTTCAACAATATGATGAAATCGCATGTCGGCCAATACGGCTTGGAGGAAGCGGAGCTTCGCGCTTACGAAGGTCGTTTTGCGCGCGCCGCGGAAAATATGATCAGCAAGCGCGGCGATATGAAATGGCGCGAGCTGCCCCACAACCAAAATGAGATCGTTGACCGGATATTGGAAACGGCGCAATATGTCCGCGCAAACTTTGATACGTTTGTCGTGCTTGGCATAGGCGGCAGCGCGTTAGGCCCCACAGCCGTGCAGCAGGCGCTATCCCATCTGCGCTACAACGATCTTCCCAAGGAAAAGCGCAATGGCCCCAAGCTGTATGTGGAAGATAACGTCGATCCCGAGCGCATGGCGTCCTTGCTGGATGTGATCGATATAGAGCATACCTGCTTCAACGTGATTACGAAGTCGGGCAGCACCTCCGAAACCATGTCGCAGCTCTTGCTGATCACGCATTTACTGCGCGAGAAGTGCGGCGACCAATGGACAGAGCATCTGATCGCCACCACGGATGTACAAAAGGGGAATCTGATCAAGATAGCCAAACAGAACGGCCTGCGTACCTTCTATGTGCCCGACGGCGTTGGCGGGCGGTTTAGCGAGCTTTGCCCCGTCGGCCTTATCGCGGCGGCCGTATGCGGTATTGATATCAAGCAGCTGCTTGCGGGCGCGGCTTATATGGACGAGATCACACAGGAAAAGGATGTGTGGAAAAACCCCGCATACATGCTGGCCGCATTGGAAGTGGTTGCTATGGAAAAGGGCTGCAACATCAGCGTGCTTATGCCGTATGCGGATTCGCTGAAATATATCGCGGACTGGTATGCGCAGCTTTGGGCGGAATCCCTTGGCAAAAACGTCGATTTGGATGGGCATACCGTACACGTCGGGCAGACGCCGGTCAAATCCCTTGGCGTAACGGATCAGCATTCGCAGGTGCAGCTTTACACGGAAGGTCCCTTCGATAAGGTCATTACGCTGCTGGGCGTAGACGCCTATCGCACGCAAATGACGATCCCTCACGCCTTTGACGATATACCGGACGTAGCGTTTCTAAGCGGCCGCACGTTTAACGAGCTGATACAGGCTGAACGCTTCGCAACGGAATACGCGCTAACAAAAAGCGGCCACATGAATAAAACCATTGTGCTGCCGGAGGTCAACGCCTTCACGATAGGCGAACTGCTGTATATGTTTGAAGTGCAAACGGCTTTCGCCGGCGAGCTGCTCAACATTAACACCTTTAACCAGCCCGGCGTAGAGGAAGGCAAGAACGCAACCTACGCGCTGCTTGGCAAAGCGGGCTATGATGAGAAAAAGAAGGAATTGGATGCAGCAAAGCCCAAGTGTGAATGCTATATCTTATGAGAAGGCAGAACAAGCGCGCATACGGGCTTATTTGGCTTATATTGGTCATGCTCCTCTGTGCGGGCTGTACAAAAATACAGATGCCGTGGGCTGAATCGGAAGCTGCGGAAACGGCGGAATTAACCCAAATGCCCGATACGCACAGTACGCCGTCGGCCGTTGCGGTAAAGCGCGCGCCGCAGCTGATCGGATTCGTCGTTTTTGACGACGGCTCCGATAAGGCGTGCATGTCCATGCATGGATTCCTGCACATGTCCGAAAATCTCGGATATCCGGCAAAGCTCTATCGAGCAAAGGCGGGCACCGACGCGGTTTCGGCTGTTGAAAAAGCGGTGCAGGACGGCTGCAAGGGGCTGCTGATACAAGATGAAAACGGCGTAAACGACGCGGCTGTAAAAAAAGCTGTGGATGCCGGTGTGCGCGTAATCGTCGCGTATGATCGCTGTGGCGTTGACGGACTTACCTCAAACGTCGTGGCGGACGATACGGAATACGTGGAGGAGGTAACGCGCGGCATCGCCTCCCGCATGACGGAGAGAAGCTTAAAATCCGGACGCATCCTTCTTTACGGCGCGTCGCCCGAAGCGATAGCCGCGTCCTTTGAAGCGGCGGCGCAGGCCGATTGCCCGCAGTATAAAACCATTGTGTTTAAACGGCAGGCGGCCACAGAGGAAGAAGCGGTAGAAGAACTGGCGGAATTTCTGCTTTATAACCGCGATATCAAGGGCATGTACGTTTCGGATTCAGCGCACGCTTCTATCGCTGTTCAAGCGCGCGCAAAGGCGCAGTCGCGCTTTCGCGCCGAGGGTACGCCCTCGCCGCTTCCGACGCTTGCGCCTACGCCGCCGCCTGTCGGCCAAACGCCCGAGCCTACGGTTGCGCCGGGCTTGTTGACGCAGATATCCATTACCGTCTTTGCAAGCGGCGTGAGCGACGAAAACCTTGCGCTTTTGAACGAGGGCGATATCTACGCGCTTTGTATCGAACCATATTACGAGGTTTACGCGCATGCGACGATGGCGTTGGATCAAGCGCTTGCAGGCGAAAGCGTCGCGGCTGAATCGAGCGTGAACCGCCCCATCGCCAACGCGGATACGATCGACAAGTATTTGGCGATCTATCGTCAATCCAAGGAGATGTTCGCGGCGGAAACCACGGCTGCGGCATAGAAAACGATGTTTGATCTGAAGCTTCTAAAAAGAATAGACTGGTTCACCATCGTACTTGTGCTGACGCTGGTTTCTTTCGGCTTGGTCAGCATCGCAAGCATCATGTCCGAACCCTTTGACGGTACGGAAGCCGGCTTCAGTGATTTTTACAGCAGGCTGAACCTTTTGTATGTCGAAAAGCAAATCGTCAATTTCATGGTGGGCGTTGCCGCCTTCCTCGTGTTTATCGTCATCGATTATCAAGTGTATAAGCCGCTCATAAAATATGCCTACATAGCCTGCCTTGGCATACTTGGCGTATTACTGCTGGTGGCGGGCTCCACGCGCGGCATTCAGGGATGGCTGGTAGTCGAGCAGTTGGATCGCGCGATACAGCCGGCGGAGCTTGCGAAAATCTGCATCATCATCGCGCTTGCGAAGGTGGTTTCGGAGGATGTCGATAAACAAGGGAAGCTGCGCTCGTTTCCCGTGATTCTTAAAGCCGTGCTGCTGTGCGCCGTACCGACGGTGCTGGTCATGCTCCAGCCTGACTTTGGCACCGCCTTTGTTTACATCTGCATTTTGGTATTCATCTTTTTTGCGGCGCGCATCAGTTGGGGATATATTTTAGCGGCGATCGGCGTCGTTGCGGCGGTAGCGCCGCTTGCCTACTTTTTTGTTCTGAGTCCCGAACAGAAAAAACGTATCGACGTTTTCATCGACCCGTCCTCCGATACGCAGGATGCGGGCTATAATGTGTCGCAGTCAAAGATCGCTATAGGCTCAGGCCAGATGTTTGGCAAAGGCTATTTTTCGTCTGGTACCTTGGCGCAATTACGTTTTGTGCCGGAACGTCATACGGACTTCATTTTCGCGGGAATCGTGGAGGGACTCGGCTTCGTTGGCGGCACCTGCGTTATCTGCTTGTATTTCATACTTGTTTTTCGCTGGATTTGGATAGCGTCACATGCCAAAGACAGCTTTGGCAGCCTGATCGTGATCGGCGTTACGGGCATGCTTGTGGCGCATGCCTTTGAAAACATCGGCATGACCATTGGCCTTATGCCTGTTACGGGCATACCGCTGCCCTTTATCAGCTACGGCGGATCCAATCTGCTGACCAATATGATGGGCGTGGGGCTTGTGGAGAACGTTTGGATGCGACGTCCGCAAAAAAGGTGATAATTCTTCTTTACGGCGGCATATATATCGGTGAGGCGAAACCCTCACCGATGTTTTATGTTTGGGGGCAGTATGGAGTGTAAAAAATTGGAGTTTGAATCCTTAGAGCACAAGCAGACGGCTTTTTCATTAAACAAAGAAAAGGTGCTCTATACCCTGCGCGGCTACACGTTCCGAAGGCAAAACAGAACGCCGCCGTCGAATGATTTTGTGGAAGCGGGCAGCATGCTCTGGAAGCTCGGCATTTGCGCGGGTGCGTGCGCGCTTATGCTGGTAATGAATAACGGGCAACTTCTTCCCTTTGATGCGGATACGGCGGAAATGGAAGACGCGCCCGCGCAAACCCCTGTTGAGGAGATGGGAAAGCTGCGCTTTGTAGCATTGCCGAGCTTACTGTCGGTCTTTTCACAGAAGGATCAACAGGTATTCCCCATAACATGCAGTACATATACGCTGCTGGAGGATGATACGGTCGTATCTCTCGTGCCCGACCAGTCGCAGGACGTTGCCGCTATGGAGGATTGTACGGTCAAGGCGGTTGGAAACGAGGAGAGCAAGGGAAAGTATGTGACGCTTCGCAGCGACGGCGATAAGGAATGGACGTTGTACGGGCTGCGGGAAATCCGCGTGGAAAAAGGGCAGCCGCTTTTCGCATCCGACACGATCGGTACGGTGGAAAAAGGCCAAACGGTCTATCTTACATTGCGCATGGAGGGAAGGCCGCAGGATATGCGGGCGCTGTTCGGCCTTGACGACGCGCTTTGAGGCTTTGCAGGATCGCCGGCGTCGATATCCGTTTTGATATTCCGGCGCTTATCCTATTCACGCTATGCGTGCTTGCTGGCATATGCAAGAACCTGCCGCTGCTTTTTTTTTCGCTCACGCTGCATGAATTGGCGCATACGCTGATGGCATATCGGCTTGGCTATACGGTGAAGAGCATCAGCGTACAGCCTTTCGGCTTTGTTGCGCGCCTTGAAGGCGATGTAAACGAATGGGACGCTTTATGTATCGCGGCAGTCGGCCCTCTTTGCAGCCTTGTAGCGGGAGCGGTATGCTTTGCGCTCAAAAACATGAATATTGATGGCGCCTTTCTTGCCGATTTCGGGAACGCGAATCTCATGATCGGCCTTGTCAATCTCCTTCCGGCGTTACCTTTGGATGGCGGGCGCATTCTGCGCGCGTGCCTTTTTCGTGTGCTTAAAGAGGCATACAGGATAGCGGCGTGGATCGGCGTTTGCATAGCAGTCATTTTTTTTGCCCTTGGGGTGATGCTTCTTTGGGAAAACAACATCACGATGCTGTTTATGGGGGCTTTTCTGCTTCCGGCGGCCATTATGGAGCTACGGGAAGCCACGCACGGCAAAAGCCGCGCGCTCATACAGCGCACCATAAGAATG
>JAQVRG010000066.1 GCA_028701165.1 Eubacteriales bacterium
ACGCGCTTGACGCGATGCGCATGTGCCAGATTGAAATCGCATAGCGATTCGCCCCCGATCGTACGATCGGGGGCGAGTTTACAATTTGCAGCTGTTCGCTTCGTTCACGGGCGCTGCAAATTGCAGAGCTACCCTTGCTGCACAAGGCTTCCCGCCCGCGCCGGCAAACCCGGCACGGACGATTATATCCTCCGGGGAACTGCGGTTCCCCGAACCCCAAAGATCACGGTCTCCGTTTTATTTCATGCGCTCCGTATCCTTCACGATCTCCCGATACTGCGGATAGTCGTACAGAAAGCGTTCGATCACCTGCGGCTGCTCCCAGTAGTGCATGGGATAGACGGCCTTTGTATCCACTTTTGACAAGAAATAGAGAAGCCCGTCGGCATAATGCGCCTCCTGCCTTGGATCGAGCGGGAGAAACGCCGCGTCGACGGGTCTGTTTTTCAATTTGTCGATCTCGTGGCGGTAGCTGCCGCGCATCTGGCGGTTCTTGCTTTCCTCTTCGCCCGCCCACGTCCAGTCGTTCAGATCGCCCGCATGAAAAAGTACGCCCTCGTCCGTCGTTAAAAGATACGCCACGCCGCAGTCCGTGGAGCGCAGCGTTTCCAGCACCGCGCCAAAGGGCAGGACGTATTCTTCGTTCGCGCAGGCTCTTAGAACCTCCGTATCCGGCGGATAGCGGCGCTTGAGGATATCCTTTGCAAGCACCGCGCGCACATCCTGCATGCCCATGGCGCGAAGCGCGGAAAAAACCGCCGGGTTATAATGATCGGCGTGGTTGTGGCTCACGAGCGCCACGATGGGCTTAGCCGCGTCCAGCGCGGGCAGCGCGCCCCGGTAATAGTCGAAAAGATAGTAGCTTTGCGCGGTCTCAACGAGAAAGCCGCTGTGAAAGATATAGCGTATTTGCACGTCAAGCCTCCCCTTTGTCCGCAAAAAGCGCGCGGTCGATATCGGCAAGCGTGGTTTTAGCAAGGCGTTCGGCGCAGCAAGCGTCGAGGGAATCGAACAGCGCGTCCATATACGGGCGCATACCCGCGGCGATGGGGCAATCCATATCCGGGCTGCCGGAGCGCCACGTCACCTTGACGATACGCTTGCCCACGGCGTAAAACACGTCGCGCAGCGTGACCGTTTGGGGCGGCTTTGCCAAGCGGTAACCGCCCACAAAGCCCGCGTGCGTCTTGACAAGCCCCGCCCTTTTGAGCTTAGTCATCACCTTTCTAACGCGCGCAGGGTTTGTGCACACGTTCTCCGCGATCTCCTCGCTGCTGCAGTAATCCCCCTTATGGTTCAGATACGCCAAGCTGTGCGCCGCCACGATAAACTCTGCGGTCATGCCGTCCCCCTTTAGCTCTTGACCGTTTCATACGGCCAATCGATGATACCGCCGAAATCGTACACGTTCGTGTAACCCATGGCGACAAGCTTTTCCGCCGCCTCCTTGCTGCGCCTGCCGCTGCGGCAGTAGAGCAGTATGGTGGCGGTTTTGTCGGGCAGCAGCGCGGGCGGCTCGTTGACAATGTCCTCGTTTGGCAGCACCACCGCGCCCGCTATATGCTTTTCGTCGAATTCCGCCTGCGTACGCACGTCGAGCAGAATATACGCTTCGCCGTTTTCCATGGAGGTTTTCGCCTGCGCCGGCGTGAGCTTGTGGTATGCGGCTTCTGCGGGAATATCCGCCGCGCAGCACACGGAAGGCAGCACCGCGGCGTCCAAGCCGCTTGCGAGTGCGCAGGCCTCGCCCTGTGCCGCGGGACAGGTTCGATCCACATCGAGCGCCGCGCGCGGACAATTTTCCGCGTTGGGGCAGTCCGCCGCGTTGGGGCAGCCGCCAGCGTTGGGGCAGTCCGCCGCGTTAGGGCAGTCCGCTGCGTTAGGGCAGGCCGCCGCGTTGGGGCAGTCCGCCGCGTTGGGGCAGTCCGCCGCGTTGGGGCAGCTTGCGGGGCAGGCGGCGGGCGTGGAGAGCACCGTAAGCGCCTGCGTCTGCGCCTCACTGTTCGCCAGTACCGTCTGTGCGGGCGCGGGCGCAGGCACGGGCAAGGGGGTCGCGGCGCAGGCGGTAAAGGTAAGAAGCAGCAGCGCCGCAAGAAGAAAAGCGAAAAATCGCATAAGGCCTCCTATGTTTTGTAACCTGTTTGGTTACATTTTATTGTAATTGTAGCGGTTACAGATGGGGTTGTCAAGGCGCGCCGCAGAAGGTTCACAATTCTCCCCTTTTTTGCGGCGCGCCTGTGTTTATCGTATGGATCAGGGATTGACCACGTTGATGGGCGCGCCGTCGAGATACGCCTTGAGGTTCGAAACGGCGATATCCATCAAGCGCTGCCTGCTTTCCTTGGGCGCCCAGCTGATATGCGGCGTGATGAGGCAGTTTTTCGCGTTAAGAAGCGGATTGTCGGGCTTGATGGGCTCGGTGCTCACCACGTCCAGCCCCGCCGCGTAGACCTTGCCTGTGTTGAGCGCGTCGCAAAGATCCTGCTCGACGATCAACGGCCCGCGGCTGTTGTTTAAAATGATCACGCCGTCCTTCATCTTGGCGATGTTGTTCTTGTTGATGATGCCTTCCGTTTCGGGGAAAAGCGGGCAGTGCAGCGCGATCACGTCCGCACAGGCGAACAGCGTATCCAAGTCCACATATTCGGCGATTTCGCGGCCTTCGTCGTCCGTGTGCGCGTCATAGGCGATCACCCGCATACCCATGGCTTTGGCGATGCGCCCGGTCGTGCGGCCGATGCGGCCAAAGCCGATGATGCCCATGGTCTTGCCCGCAAGCTCGATGAGCGGGTAATCCCAAAAGCACCAATCCGGGCAGGAAGCCCAGCGCCCTTGGTGCACCGCGTCGCTGTGATGCGCGACATGATGGCAGATTTCAAGCAGCATGGCGATGGCGAACTGCCCGACGGCCGCCGTGCCGTAGGTGGGGATGTTGGTCACGGGGATGCCCTTTTCCTTCGCCGCCGCCACGTCCACGATGTTGTAGCCCGTGGCGAGTACGCTGATGAACTTGAGGTTGGGGCAGGCGTCCATGGTTTCCCGCGTGATGGGGGTCTTGTTCGTATACACGATCTGTGCGTCGCCTATGCGCGCGGCGACCTCGTTGGCGCTCGTGCGGTCGTACACCGTCAGCGCGCCGAGTGCTGAAAGCCCCTCCCAGCTCAGATCCCCGGGGTTTTCCGTATAGCCGTCCAGTATCACGATCTTTTTCATGTTGTTCCTTTCCGCGCGCCAAGGGCGCATCCATGTTTTATTCTGCCTGTACGCTTTTGATCTTCAGCGTGCGAAGGTACGCCTTCTGTTCGTCGGTTATGCGATAGCTTTCCACAGCCTTTTGGATCGCCTTGTTGTGCGTCCACGCGTCGAGCCGCCGTCCCTCGATATACGGCAGCACCGCGTCGTACTGCTTGGCAAGGGCGGTGGCAAAATACCACGCGATCATCATGTTGACATAGTATTCCTCCGAGCGCAGCGCCGCAACCATCGCCGGATACGACGGATCGAACGCCGCGTCGAGATAATGGTTCATCAGCATTTCCACGCCGAAGCGGATCGTATAGGGTTGTGCAGAGCCTATCCAGCGCTCGATCTCGCGCGGCAGCACGGCAAGCTGTTTTTTAAATACGGCGGGCTTGAGCGAATCGCAGGTCGCCCAGTTGTCCACATAGGGCAAAAACGCGTCCACCGCCGCGACGCACGCGCCGTAATCCTTGATCGCCCCGATCAGGGCGGCGTGCAGGTTGTTCTCCTCGTAATACGCGTGCGGCAGCATCGAAAGAAAGACCGCCACATCCGGGGATTTGGCGTATTCCTTGGCAAGCGTCCGTATCGCGGGCGCGCGCACGCCGATCACGGTTTCGGGCTTGATGGAGGGGGTCAGCTTGCACTGAAAATCCCGGTACGCCGTATCCTGCAGGGCAAACAGCTTAGCCTGCACCCGCGCCTTGACATCCTGTTCCTTCATGCTCCTATGCTCCCTTGGGGTTTTCTATCGCTCCGCAATCAGACGCTGAAGCGTCGCAAAAAGCACCTGCGGCTCGATGGGCTTTGCAAGGTGCGCGTCCATGCCGTTGGAAAGGGACGTTTCCACGTCCTCGTTGAAGGCGTTGGCGGTCATGGCGATGATGGGCACGGTGCGGCTGCCCTTTTTGCGGAGATTGCGGATGTTTCGTGTCGCGGCAAGGCCGTCCATCACGGGCATGCGGATGTCCATAAGGATCGCGTCGAAGTAATCGTCCGGCGCGGTGGTAAAGGTTTCCAGCGCCTCCAAGCCGTTGTTGACCACGACCACCTCCGCGCCGATCTTTTCGAGCATGCGCTTGGCGACCTCCACGTTGAGCGGATGATCCTCCGCAAGCAGGATGCGCCGCCCCGTAAAATCGAATACGGCGGCGGGCTTAAGCTCCATCTTTGCGGCCTTGACGCGAAAAACCTTCTCAAACGCGCGCACGATGGAGGATTGGAAAATCGGCTTTTCCATAAACATATCGACGCCCGCCTCGATCGCCAGCGGCTCGATCGCGCGCCAGTCGTAGGCGGTAATGATGATGATGGTCACCTCCGGCCCCACGATCTTTCGAATGCGGCGCGTGGTTTCAATACCGTCGATATCCGGCATCTTCCAATCCACGAAGATCGTGTCGTAATCCTCCTTCGCCGCGTGCACCGCCTCTACGCGCTCCACGGCGCCAAGGCCGGAATCCACCCACTCCGCCTCCATACCCATGGAAGAAAGGATGTTGACCGTGCTTTGGCATACGAGCACGTCGTCGTCCACCACCAGCGTTTTGAGCTTCGCTAGGTTCATGGAGGCCAACAGGTTGATATACTGCTGACTTTCCGAGGATATGCCAAGCTGCACGTCTATGGTGAACACGGAGCCGACGTTTTTGACGCTGCGCACATGGATCTGCCCGTTCATCATCTCGACCAGACTCTTGGTGATGGCAAGCCCCAGCCCCGTGCCGGTGGAGGTGGAGGTATAATTGGAGGATTCCTGCGAGAAGGCGTCAAAAAGGTGCGGCAGGTATTTTTCGTCGATGCCGATACCCGTATCGCTTACGACAAAGCGAAGCGTGGCGCGCCGGTTCGCGCATTGAAGCTGTTCCATGGCTAAGGTGATCTTACCGCCGGGCGGCGTAAACTTAACGGCGTTGCCAAGAACGTTTATTAAAATCTGCTGAAGCTTGGTGACGTCGCCCACATAGACCGGCTCCATAAAGCTGTTCACGACCGCGTCGTAATCCACGCCCTTGCTGTTTGCCTGCCCGAAGATGATGGTGTTGACGCCGGAAACGAACTGCTCGAAATCAAACGGCTCCTCGCTAAGCGTCATACGCCCGCTCTCGATGCGGGACATCTCCAGTATATCGTTGATCAGCGAAAGAAGATAGCGTGCGGACATGCCGATCTTTCCTATCGCGTCCTCCATCGCTACCGGGTCGTCCACGTCGTTTGCCGCCAGCGCCGAAAGGCCGATGATGGCGTTCATGGGGGTGCGCAGCTCGTGGCTCATGCGGGAAAGAAACTGCGATTTGGCGCAGCTTGCCTGATTGGCGGCCTCGAGCGCTTCGGTGAGAAGCTCGCTCTTTCGCTTTTCCTCCTCCACAAGCGAGGATACGTCCTCGCGCGTGAGCACGATGATCTCGCGCTCCCTGTCCAGATAATATTCCGTTATCTTTTTATACCGCACGTCGCCGTCCGGCCGCAGCTCGCGGAAGGAAAACTGGAAGCGGTCCCGTTGGGCGAGGTTTTCCTTGATGCCGGAGAGCCGCGTATTGCGGATGGTCATCTCCCTGTCGTCCGGATGTACGTTCTCCTCGGCGACCCTTTGGGCGACCGCGTCCACGTCGCCGCCGCTTTCGGGCAGTATGTCCGGCATCTCCTCCGAGCGGCTGTAGAGCACAAAGCTTTTATCCTGCCCGTTGATCCGCGCCACATAATCGTAGCTTTCGGAAATCAGGCTGCGATAGGTCAGATCCTTGAGCTTTTCCTCCTCGATGTTGTAGCAGTATTCAAAAAGCATCACGTCGCTGCCGCCCGGATCGCGTACCAGCCGCAGTATGTTGCGCACCCATATCGCGCCCAGCCCGGGTATGCGCCTGCGATAATCATAAGAAAGCTCCGTTTCGCCCGCCGCGAAGCTTGCAAGCAGGAACGCCGTATCGTTAAGGTTCCTGTAGGCGACGCGATCCTCCTTAGTAAGCAGCAGCGTCTCTAAATTCTCCCACCCATCCGTGAACATCGTTTTCTCCGCTTCCGGCACAGGCGTTCCGTCGCGGTAGGCATAATCGAGCGTTTCCCCCGTGGTCAGGTTGAACAGCGCGTGCACCAGCAGGTTTTCCTCCCCCATGGTGGGGCGGCTCTGCTCGAGTTCAAAGCGAAGGTGCTGCTGCGTGGTATCCTCTATGGCGAAGATGGTCTTGATGGGATGGCCGTCGTCCGCGAGAATGGAGGAAAACTCCGTGCACTCCCAATGGAAGCTGCCGTCGGCATAGCGCACGCGGCAATCGAGCTTTCCCGTCTTTTCACCTCGGAAAATCGCGTCGTAAAACGCGTCATAGGCCGCGCGGAAAGCCTCGTCCAGCACGTCGCCCCGCGTGATGGCTTCGGGCACGTCCGCAAGCACGGTCGGCAGACCGTAGCGATTGGCGTAGCTTTCGGGCATGGTCAGCGTATGCGTGTTGGGATCGTATTCGCAGATCATCTTGCCGATCTGCGACATGGCAAGCTTAAGCTCCTCCTCATGGATGCGGAGCCCTTCCTCCGCCTGCTTCTGCTCCGTGATGTCGAAGCGCACGATGTTCACGATCACCGCGTCCTCGCGTCTTTGCGTGGCCGTACCGCGCATATTGACCCAACGGCGTCCGCCGTCCTTGGTGCGATACCGGCAGGTGCAGTTGAGCGGCGCACCCTCGCGGCGCGTGACCTCCAGCGCCTGATACACGCCGCCTATATCCTCATCGATGATCAAGCCCAGCGGATACTCGGCGACAATGCGTGTGTACTCTTCGCGCGAATAGCCGGAAAAGCGGCAGTAGCCGTCGGAGAAATACAGGTTTTCTATTCCGTTTTCCCGCAGGGCAAGCATCGCAATGCCACAGGCGGGGCTGTCGATAAAAAGCTGTAATTGCGCGGCGGTCTCTTTTTCCTTGTCCTGCGTGTTTTTCCGCATGGTATCGTCCGTGCTCTCCCGCATTCGCCGTGCCTCCTCTACATTGTTTTTGCGCGATCCGCGCATAGAAAAGTCTATTTTATTATAACCCGACATCGACCCCGTGTACAAGAAAAATAGTCTGTTTCGGCGTTTTTTGGCAACCGGTTCGGCAAAATAGGAAATGGCGCGCTTGTTCCGCGCCGCCGCACGGTATATACTGGTGAAAACTGACTTGGGAGGTTTCGCCTATGCAGCCCGCATACCTGTTCGCCGATCCGCCCCGCGTGGGACGGCCTGCTGCTAATGTAGATTTTACCGTCATGGTAGAGGGTTCTGCGATTTACGGACAGGTGCTCCTCGCCGCGGGCGACGGCGCGCATCCCACGGCGCTGATCCTGCATGGCTTTCCGGGGCACGAAAAGCATTTGGATCTTGCGCACGCGCTGCGGCGCATGGGTATGAACGCCGCCTTTTTCTCCTATCGCGGCGCATGGGGCAGCGGGGGATGCTATGCGGTTTCGCATCTAGCGGCGGATTGCCGCGCGGTGCT
>JAQVRG010000067.1 GCA_028701165.1 Eubacteriales bacterium
GCTTGTACGCATCGCGCCAGACGTTTATATCGTAAACGTCATGGGCGCAAGGTACCCCTTCTATGCCGATGTGCAAAACGGGCGCGTGGAAAAGCTGTCCATGATGTCGCAGGATTATTTGCGCGTACGGCGGCGAGGCGCTTGTTATGCTGCTTTCGCTTCTGCTTTACGTCGTGAGCTTCTTTTACGCGCTTGTGATGCTCATTGTTTCGCTCGTGCGGCGTATCCGTAAAAAATCGCAGCCGCTTGGCGGCCTGCGCGCGCTTTGCAACGGCGCGGTCGCGCTTTCCTTCCTAAGCCTTGCAGCGCTCGTCGTTACCCTGCTTTGCTACATCTCGACCAAGGCGCAGGTCATGGCGCAAAGCGCGCTGTTCCTGCCGCTCGCCGTTGTTCCCGTCATTTTCGCGCTGGCGGTTTTGCTGAAAGCCGGCAGGCTTGATAAAAAGGCGCGGCGCGGCTTGAGCGTCAACGCCCTAATGGGGCTTGTGATGACCTTTAACGTGATCTATTGGCAGATGTATATGTTCTGGGCTTAATAAAAGCGAAACGAAAGCGCGCCTCTTGTTCGGGGGCGCGTTTTCTGTTACGATGAACGCAGCTAAGAGGATTTGACAATTCCGAACGGAGGCTTCCATGGAGAATTTCTATCAGCCGGCGCATTCTGCGCCCAAGAAAAAACATACCTTCTTAAAGGTGCTGCTTATCGTCGTGGGGGTCATCGTCCTGCTGGCCGTGGCGTTTTTTGCCTTCCTTCTGATCGCGTCGCCCGAACCGGGGCCTGTCGGAAGCTATACGCCGGTAGCGGCCGAAGAGCACCGCGCGCCGGGGGAAAGCTGGACGCTGCTGTTGTATTTCTGCGGCACGGACTTGGAGACGGACAGCGCAAGCTGCTCGCAGAACCTTTGGGAGTGCGCGCAAGCCGAGATACCGGACAACGTCAATCTCTTGGTGTGCACCGGCGGCACGGCGAAGTGGCATACGGACTTTGTGGATTCGACGAAGATCCAGTATCACCGCCTCTACAAAGACGGCGAATACGAGACGCTTGAGACCCTGCCGCTTGCCTCCATGGGCGACGCCGAAACGCTGGGAAGCTTTCTAAGCTACGGGGTGGAGAATTATCCCGCCGATAATTACGGCGCCATACTTTGGAATCACGGCGGCGGCATGCGCGGTGTGGCCTTTGACGAGCTGTACGGCGGGGAGGGACTTTCCCTTGCGGATCTGAACGCGGGTTTTTCGCAGGCGGGCGCAAACTTCGAGTTTATCGGCTTCGACGCGTGCCTGATGGCGACGCTGGAGGGCGCGATGCAGCTTTCCCCCTACGGAAAGTACATGGTCGCATCGGAGGAAATAGAGCCGGGCAGCGGCTGGGATTATGCCGCCATGCTCGATTACATCGTGGCGAATCCCGAAGCGACGGGCGCTGATATCGGCAAGGTCATCTGCGACAGCTACATGAAAAAGAGCGGCGGCTGGGCGGAGATATGCACCCTTTCGGTGACGGATCTTTCCAAGGTATGGCCGCTTGCCAAAGCCTTTGACGGCATGGCGGCGGAAATGACGCTGGACACGGGCGACGTGGACAAGTTCCGCGATCTCACGCAGGGCATTGCAAGGGCGGAGAACTATGGCGGCAATACGGATGAAGAGGGCTATTTTAACCTTGTGGATATCGGCGATATGGTGATGAACGCGCAGTCCGTGCTCTCTCAAACGGGCGACGGGGTGCTTGACGCCCTCTTTGACGCCGTGGTGTATAACGTTCACGGCGAGTCGCGCGCCAACGCCAACGGCTTAGCCGCCTTCTATCCCATCAAGGCGGAGGCGTACGAGCTTGACGGCTATGCGGAAAGCGCGGCGTTTTCGGAAAACTACCTGTCTTATCTTTCCGCCAGCCGAAACGACTGGAAAGCGCCGGACGATTTTGCGGGCGCGGATTTTGACAACATACAAGCCGAAGCGCCGGACGTGACCGTGGCCGGCGAGGCGTTTGGCATCGAAGCGGAAACGACGCTCAACGACAACGGCAGCTATATGCTGGATATCAAGGAGGGCGCGGACTACGTCACGGGCGTATACTTTACGCTCTATCAGATGGATTATGAGTACAACGAGTATATGTACCTTGGCCGCGATGATGATTTGATCGCTTCGGAGGATATGCTCCAATATCAAGATAACTTCCGCGGCGTATGGCCGGCGCTCAACGGCGTGTTCGTCAACCTGAACCTGCTTGAATCTACCGATGCGTATAATCTTTATTCCATCCCCATCAGGCTTAACAACGAGGATATGAATCTGCGCGCGCGTTACAACTGGGATTCGGCGTCCTATGAGGTGATGGGCGCGGTCGCGGGCGCGGGGGACAACGACTTCAGCGCGCGCAAGGAGCAAAACCTCAAGGACGGCGACGTGGTGCAGGTGCTCATGACGGGCAAGAACTGGGAAACCGGCGAGGAAAACGTCTATACCGTGGGCGAATTCACCGTGCAGGGCGCCGTGGAGCTGGAGGAAATGCAGCTCACGGACGGCGACTATCTCTATCAGTATGAAATGGAAGACGTGCTGGGCGATACCTATTACAGCAGAGAGGTCGTCATGGAATGCAAGGGCGGAGAGATCAGCGTGTACGAAACGGAGGAATAACGCGAATTCACATAGGCGTCAAAATTACGCGTTATTTCTTCGCGGGATAGGGCGTTGTCTGCTCCGTTAAGTCCATAAGGTAATCCAAACTCGTATGATAAAACCTTGCCAGCAATAACAAATTCTCAACGGTGGGAACGGCTTCGCCCGTTTCGTATTTTGAAAGCGTGCTTTGACTGATACCGGTTTCCATCTGTATCTTGAGCTGGGTGTATTCGTTTATTATGCGGATGCGCTTGATATTCTTCATATATTCAATGTTCGCATATTATATTCTTGCTAATCATACTAATATTGAATATAATATTCTAAATATGAATATCGAAGACAACCTTAGCAAATTATTGTGTTCGCTTTCGCAGGAAAGCACAGAGGAAAGCCAGCCGCAGTATTTAACGGAAGAAAAAATCGCGGCGCTGCTTGCGCAATGCGACGCGCGCGAAAAGGCGGATGAGGAAGAGCGGATCGATCCAAAGTAAAGGGACGCGCGCGCGTCCCTTTGAAAAAACTTCTATTCTACATATAACCCTTTTTCCGGGCTGTAATCTACCTTGAACACCGTATCCGGCGCGGGGTCGGCTTCGATGATGCGCCGCGCTAAGAGCGTTTCAAGCTTGCTTTGCAGCAGCCGCTTCAAGGGGCGCGCGCCATAGAGCGGGTCGTAGCCGGTCTCGGCGATCCATGTTTTCGCCGCGTCCGTGAGCGTTACGTCAAGGCGGCGATCCTGCAAGCGTTTCCGGACGTCCGCAAGCTGCAGATCGGCGATCTTGAAGATTTCGGCTTGCGTGAGCGGCTTATAGAACACGATATCGTCGATACGGTTCAAAAACTCCGGACGGAAGCTCTGCTTCAAGAGCGCCTCCACCTGCTTTCGCGCCTCCGCCGTGATCTGCCCGTTTTGGATGCCCTCAAGGATATAGGCGGAGCCTAGGTTGCTCGTCATCACGATCACGGTGTTTTTAAAGTCCACCGTGCGGCCTTGGCTGTCCGTGATGCGCCCGTCGTCAAGCACCTGTAGCAATACGTTGAACACGTCCGGATGCGCCTTTTCCACCTCGTCAAAGAGCACCACGCAATAGGGCTTGCGCCGCACGGCTTCGGAAAGCTGTCCGCCCTCGTCATAGCCGACGTAGCCCGGAGGCGCGCCGATCAGCCGCGATACCGTGTGCTTTTCCATGTATTCGCTCATGTCGATCCTGACGATGTTGTTTTCGTCGTCAAACAGCGCCTGCGCAAGCGCTTTCGCAAGCTCCGTCTTGCCTACGCCCGTGGGGCCAAGGAATAGGAAGCTGCCGATGGGCTTGGTGGGGTCTTTAAGACCCGCGCGCGTGCGGAGAATCGCGTCGGTGACGGTCTGCACCGCTTCGTCTTGGCCGATCACGCGTTCGTGCAGTATGTCGGCAAGGCGCAAAAGCTTCTCGCGTTCGCCCTCCATCAGCCGGCTTACGGGGATGCCCGTCCAGCGGCCCACGATGCGGGCAATCTCCTCCTCGGTCACGCGGTCGCGCAGGAGTCCCGCGCTGGGGCCTTCCGCCGCTTTTTCGGCGGCCTCCAGCTCGCTTTGCAGCTTGGGAAGCGTCCCGTACTTGACCTCCGCCGCCTTTTCTAGGTCATAGTCGCGCTCCGCCTTCTGGATGTCGGCGTTGGCCTGCTCGATTTGCTCGCGCAGCTTCTGCACGCCCTTGATGGAATCCTTCTCGTTCTCCCATTTGGCCTTGAGCGCGTTGAACTCGTCGCGCTCCTTGGAAAGCTGCTTGCGAAGCGTATCAAGACGCTCGGCCGAGAGCTTATCCGTTTCCTTGGAAAGCGCTTGTTCCTCGATCTCCATCTGCATGATGCGGCGGGAAATGTCGTCAAGCTCGGTGGGCATGGAGTCCATTTCGGTGCGGATCATGGCGCAGGCTTCGTCCACGAGATCGATGGCCTTGTCCGGCAGGAACCTGTCCGAAATATAGCGGTGCGAAAGCGTCGCCGCCGCGATCAGCGCGTTATCGTTGATCTTCACGCCATGGAACACCTCGTAGCGCTCCTTGAGCCCGCGGAGTATGGAGATCGTTTCCTCCACGCTCGGTTCGTCCACCATGACCGGCTGAAACCTGCGCGAGAGCGCCGCGTCCTTTTCGATGTATTTGCGGTATTCGTCCAAGGTCGTTGCGCCGATGCAGTGCAGCTCGCCGCGTGCAAGCATGGGCTTTAAGAGGTTGCCCGCGTCCATGCTGCCCTCTGTTTTGCCCGCGCCCACGATGTTGTGCAGCTCGTCGATAAAGAGGATGATCTGCCCTTCGCTGCGCTTCACCTCGTTGAGCACCGCCTTGAGCCTTTCCTCAAACTCGCCCCGGAACTTCGCGCCCGCGATCAAAGCGCCCATATCGAGCGAGAAGATTTTTCTGTCCTGCAGGCTTGCGGGCACGTCGCCGCGCACGATACGCTGCGCCAAGCCCTCCGCGATGGCGGTCTTGCCAACGCCCGGCTCGCCGATGAGCACGGGGTTGTTCTTGGTTTTGCGCGAGAGGATGCGGATGACGTTTCGCACCTCGTCGTCCCGGCCGATCACGGGGTCGAGCTTATGCTTTTTCGCAAGCTCCACAAGGTCTTGGGCGTATTTGCCCAGCGCGTCGTAGGTGCCCTCGGGGTTGTCCGTCGTGACGCGCGCACCGCCGCGAACCTCGTTCAACGCCGCAAGGAACGCGTCCTTGTCCACGCCGAACTGCTTGAACAATTCCCGCGCGGTCTTGTCCGGCTTGTCGAGCAGGCCTAGAAACAGATGCTCCACGGATACGAAATCGTCCTTCATGCGTTCGGCGGTCTTTTCGGCTTCGATGAACGCGGCGTTCAGTTCAGTGGAAAGATACGTTTCGCCGCCCTCCGTGCGGGGCAGCGCGTCCACGCGGCGCTTTGCCTCCTGCAAAAACGCGGGCGCGTCCTTGCCCATGCGGGAAAGCAGACTTGCGATGAGCGAATCCTCAGCGCCCAGCAGCGCGCAGAGCATATGCGCCTGCTCCACCTGCGGATTGTTGTTTTCCATCGCCAGATTTTGCGCGTTCTGCACGGCCTCCAGCGATTTTTGCGTCAGCTTATTTATATTCATAAAATCATCCTCCTTTATGGGGACACCGAATTTAGCACTCGTCATATCCGAGTGCTAACAGTATAGCATAGTATGCCCGCATTTCCATGACATAGAGGTTATGGAAAGGTGAAAGAAATGTGAAGATGAAAAAGGCAAGAGCCGTACGGCCCTTGCCACAATCGGAACGGAGGTTATTCTATGCGCGCACGTGCTTTTTCCTTGCCAGCTTAATCAAAAGCGGCACGCAAAGCGCCCACAGCGCGCCGTTATATGCCGTGCCTGTGGCGGGCACATCCAATACCGCGTCCGTCTCGGCGAGGTTGAAAACGACCTCCACCTTGCCGTCCTTAAAGTATACGCGCAGCTTGTGCGCGCTGTTCTTGAGCGTCGATAGAAGCGCGTCGGACAGGCGCAGTATAAGGCCGTTCTCCGTTTCCTCCAGCGTGAAATCGACGTTTCGCTGCAGGGGCTTTCTGTCAACGCTTGCGCCCGTGAAGCGCTCAATGCTGCCGTTTACGGTGAACGCGCCCGCGCTCTCGGACGCGGCGGGCGCTGCGGCGTAAGCCGTATCTTCGTAGACGGACATTGGGAGGAGGTGTGCGGACGCGGATGGCGCGTTGACCGCCGCCTGCGGCTTTACGCCGATGCCGATAAAGTTTGTTTTATCGTTGCGCACGTTGGTACTGGAATAGTAGCGATACAGAACAATATCCTCAGGCGACATATTCAATTTAAGCGTTGTAACGGAAATGGTGATCGCATTGCCGAAGGCGGGATTATCCTCCTGCAGTGCGAAAGCGCCAACGTCCTGCAGAACTAAATTCCATGTGTAGTCCATGCCTGCGGGCGGCGTGAGGCTGCCCTGCTCGCCGCTGAAAAAAATATAAAGAGGTGACTGCTCACCCTTATAATCATCATGCCATACAGTGTAGAGCCAATCGTAATCGATCAGCGGCGATTGATCGACGCCTTGGTATCTATTAAAGCAGAAGTAAAAGGGCTGGTTGATCGTAAGATAGGCGTTGTCGATATAGAGCCCCGCGAGGTTGTTTCGCCCTACATGCCAGCCTTTATTCGGGTCCGGCTCCGTGGGGATGAGGGGCTGGCAGGCCTGTGTATAGAGAAGCTTTTCGTGCCCCGGCACCTGATAATAACGCTCGTTGTCGTCGCGGGGCTTGACCGCAAACGGCGCGACCGTATCCTTGACCAGCTTGATCTGCGCGTTGAGATCGCTAAGTCGCTGTTTTAATATCATTTGCTCCCCTGCGGACAGCTCCTGAAGGCGTGCCGTCAGCGAGAGCTTATCGATGCTCGCGGCGGTCATGTAGAGCGAGAGCGCGCAGTTTTGAAAGAACGCGCGCGCTTCGTAGCCCTGATGCTACCAACGATACGCATCCTGCTGCTTATGCCATTCATAGTATATGGTAAAGAGCTTGGCGGTGGGCATGGGAAGTCCGGCTGTCGCGTAGTCGGTGGTAAGAAAGCTGCCAAGGCTGTAGGTGAATTCGTCAAAATCGCACAGCGCGCCGCTGGGTGCGGTGACCTTGGGGATATGGCGCGTGAGGGCGGTCTTTCGCTGCTCTATGGCCGCGTCGCTTGTGATCGTGCCGTTTTTGTAATCTTCGTCGATCTGGCGCAGCGCGCCGTAGTAGGTCTTGACGAGGCCGCGGCTGTCCGCGTCGAGAAATTTATTGATTGTCGTGGCGGCGGATTCGGCTACGACGGTGCTGTTGACCTTGGCGATCTTATCCATCAGATCGTCCTGCTTTTGCATCATCTCGGCGAGCTTACTAAGAACCTCCGCGTTGGGGTCGCTTTTGGGTACAAGGAAAGAGAAAAGCGTCTCCACCGCCCAAAGAGCCGTATTCTTGGGATCGGGCAGCGCCTCAAGAAGCCCCATACCCGTGTCGAGCAGTTCCTGCTCCGTGACCTCGCCGCCGGCGAGCGCGT
>JAQVRG010000068.1 GCA_028701165.1 Eubacteriales bacterium
GACATACACGACGGTTTCCGGTCCCATGAGCGCAACGTCCGCTTCTTTGGCAAGCAGCGCCGTCATGCTTTTGTCGCTTCCGCCGCCCGTGGTAATGTTGATTTCCATACCTTCTTCTTTAAAAAAGCCGCGCGTAACCGCGACATAGAGCGGTGCATAGAATACCGAACGCGTGACTTCATTGGTCTCGACTTTTCTTAAACCCGTATCCTTTGCGCAGCCTAAAAACGATGTGATAAGAAGCGAGAGCGCCATAAGAAGCAAGAGCGTTTTTTTCATTCCTTATATCCTCCATTATAGTTTCGTTAATACGCATTGTATGAAAATGAAAAGAAACGGGTGCAAGTGTTCTCTGGTTGTGAAAATAGCGAAAAAGAAAAAAGCACATGATTGACATGGGATTAGCGAACGTATAGAATAATAAAGTCGGTTTTGACCGGCTTATGTTTTAAACAAGGAGAAATAGGATGCAAAAGCTTATACGTGCAATCGCGCTTGTATTGCTTGCGGTCATGGCGCTTGGCGCGGTGGCCGGATGCAGCGCCGTGAATGCGAATCCCGTGGTTGGCAAGGTCGGAGATGTTGATTTGACGCTTGCCTCCTATACGAGCGTGCTGGATGGCCTAAAACAGTATTACGATTATGGCGCTATCGAACTCAAGGATCCCGATCATCCCATGGAGGAGCTCAAACAGAAGGCTTTCGATGATCTGATAGACGCGATGATTCCCGTTGCGATAGCCAAGCGTGACGGCGTGACGTTAACGGCCGAGGAGGAAACGGCGGTAACGGAGGAGGTCGAGCAGCAGATCCAAACAAGCCTTGACCAAACCACGCAATATATTGGCGAAGGTGCGTCCGAGGAAGCGAAGACGTCTTATTTTAAAAAGCAGCTTCGCAATTCCGGTTATACGTTTGAACAGTATAAGGAAGCCGTTTCCAACGATCTGCGCAACCAGAAGCTTGCCGAAAAGGTGAAGGCGCAGGCGCAGGCTTCCGCGGAAGCCACGGAAGAGGTTATGCGGCTGTGGTATGACGAAGAATTAAAATATGAAAAAGAAAACTACACGAAGGATATCGCTTCGCATTTCAGTATGCTGAAATATTATCCGTACATCACGGGCGTACCGCCCATCTATTGCCCGCCGGGTTATATCTATATCAAGCAGATACTGATCATGAACCCGGAAGAGGGCGAGGAAAAGGATGTTGACGCCATCGTTGCCGAGGTACAGAAAAAGCTGGACGCTGGCGAGGATTTCGACGCGCTGCTTGCAGAGTATAATGAAGATGAAGGCGCCGCAGCCAATCCGAACGGCTATTTGTACAACGACGCGGTCGCGTCCGAATATGATTCGGCTTTCTCCGAGGCGGCTTCCAAGTTAAAGGAAGGCGAGATCAGCGGGCCTGTTGTTACGCAATTTGGCACCTGCTTCTTAAAGCGTGACGGTGTGCGTGAAGAAGCGGAAATTCCCTATGAAGTATTAGAGGAGCAGATCCGTGAATACACGCTGAAAACCGCGCAAGAGGACGCCTATACCGCGGCCTTGGAAAAATGGCGCGGCGAATTGGAGATCGTCACCTATCCCCAGCGTGTTGCAAACGTGACCGTCAATAACGGATGAGGAAATTACAGAACATATAGAATCCTTGATTTTTAGGCGATTTGCGGCCATTCAAATAGCTGTGGATCGCCTTTGTGCATAAAGGAAAAGCCTATGACAGAAAAGCTTTATTATCAGAATATCTGGCTCGACCGTTGCGAGGCGACGGTTTGTGGCTGCGAACAAACAAAAGACGGTTATGCCGTGCTTCTTGACCGCACGGTCATATTCCCGGAGGGCGGCGGCCAGCCTTCGGATACGGGCAGCATCAACGGCGTGCCTGTATCGGCGGCGTTTGAAAGAGGCGAAGAGATTTGGAACTGCGTGCAGACGCCCTTTTGTGAAGGCGATAAGGTTGAAGTAACGCTGGATATTGAAAGACGGCGTGATCATGCGCAGCAGCATTCGGGCGAGCATATCATTTCAGGCTTGGCGGATAAGCTGTATGGCGCGCATAACGTGGGCTTTCATATGGCGGAGGACTACACGACGCTGGATCTTGACGCGCAGCTGACGGACGAGCAGCTTGCTGCGCTTGAACGCGCCGCGAACGAAGTCGTGCAGCGCGACGAGCCGATCACCTATGCGTTTGTGCACGCGGAAGACCTTGCCGATATCAAGCTTAGGAAAACAGCAAAAGGGCTGCAAGGCGAGGTGCGCATCGTCTACATCGCGGACGCGGATTCCTGCACTTGCTGCGGGACGCATTGCAAGACGACAGGCGAGATCGGCTATATCCGTTTTTCGTCATGGCAGAATTATAAAGGCGGCATACGTTTATGGTTTCTTTGCGGCATGCGTGCCGTAGAGAACGCGATGCAAACGCGCGCGATCGTGGACGCCGTCGCCAAGCGTTTCTCCACCAAGACGGAGGAGGTAATGGCTTCGGTTGTCAGGCAAGGGGATGAGTTGAGCGCCTTGAAGCGTGAGATGAAGCTGCGAACAGACGCTTTGCTTACCTACCGTTGTGCGGCGTTACTGACGGCGGCGGAAAAAATCGGCGATACGAAGCTGGTTTTACATCAGGAAGAGCGTCTGTCGGCTGCGGATCTTAAGCTGTTCACGGAGAAGCTCACGCATACGGAAAAGAGTATAGCTGTGCTCTTTTCCAACACCGGCGACGCGCTGCTCTACCAAATTGCCGCTTCTCCCGGCGTCAAGCTGTCCATGCGCGAGGTATGCAGCGCCGTCAACGCGGCTACGGGAGGCAGGGGCGGCGGCAAGGACGACTTTGCGCAGGGAAGCGCCAAAGCGCAGCCCGGGATGCAGGAGACCATGGAGCAGCTTCGCGTCTATTTGCGCGCCGCAATAAAAAGCTTGTAGTGTAAACGCAAAAAGGTGTTGACATTTCGGTGAAAAGCACATATAATTCAAAAGGTTCAAGCAGAGGCGCCGCTTCTCACCTGCCGGCGATACAGTCAGGCACGGTTATGGTAACGGATTCGTATTGGAATTTGTGGGCGCTTTTGCGTTCACAAATTTTTTTTGGAGGTGTCTACCCATAGCCAAGGATGAACTGATGATCAATGAGGAGATCCGCGATAAAGAAGTGCGTCTTATCGGAGAAGACGGCAGCCAGCAGGGCATTGTTTCGCTGGAGGTCGCAATGCGCATGGCGGATGAGGCAGGTATGGATCTTGTCAAGATCGCGCCGCAGGCAGAACCGCCCGTATGTAAGATCATGGATTACGGGAAATACAGGTTCGAGCAGGGCAAGCGGGAAAAGGAGCAGAAAAAGAATCAGAAAGTTATCGACCTAAAGGAGATTCGTCTTTCCGCTACCATCGACACGCACGACATGGAGGTCAAAGCAAAGGCGTGTACGAAATTCCTGCAAAACGGCGACAAGGTTAAGGTCTCGATACGATTCCGCGGTCGTCAGGCCAAGCATGGCGATATTGGCTTGGATGTAATGAACACTTTTTACGAGATGGTCAGTGAAACTGCTGCGATCGATAAACCTGCCAAGCAGGAGGGTCGCAATATGTTCATGATATTAACACCGAAAAACTAATATCCATCAAGGAGGAAACCCCATGCCAAAGATCAAGACCCACAGGGGTGCAGCAAAACGCTTCAACCTTACCAAGACAGGTAAGATCAAACGTGCCAAGGCTTACAAAAGCCATATCCTGACCAAAAAGACCACCAAGCGTGGCCGCAGACTTCGTCAGGGCGGTTACATAGCGGATTGCGAAGCCAAAAAAGTCCGCGAACTCATTCCCTACAAGTAAGAGGAGGTTATCAGAATGGCCAGGATTAAGAGGGCGGTCAACGCCGTTAAAAAACGTCGCAAGGTTTTCAAGATGAGCAAAGGCTACTTCGGTGCTAAGAGCAAGCAGTACCGGGCAGCTTCCCAGCAGGTTATGAAATCCATGGCTTACGCCTATGTCGGCCGTAAGCTCAAGAAGCGCGAATACCGCAAGCTTTGGATCGCGCGTATCAACGCGGGCGCAAGGATCTGCGGCACGACTTACAGCCGCATGATCAACGGCCTTAAGATCGCGGGCGTGGACGTGAACCGCAAGGTTCTCGCCGATCTCGCCGTAAACGATATGGACGCGTTCAAGAAGCTGGCGGATGTGGCGATTGCCGCGCGCGCGTAAGCGAGAATGAACAATAGGCGGGCGACCCTGTGGGCCGCCCGCATTGTTTCGGGTGACGCGAATGATCATTGAAAGCAGGCAGAACGAAATCGTCAAGCGCGCGCGGGCGTTAGGCGGCAAAAAAGCGCGCGACGCGCAGGGCTTACATTTCATCGAAGGCGAAAAGATGATAGGCGAAGCGCTGCGCTGTCATTGTGCTTTTTCCGAAGCGTTTATTGAACCCGGGCATACCGCTTTAGAATCCAAGCTTGCGGAAGAAAACGTGCGCTTTCATATTGTTAACCGAAGCGTTATGGAAAGCCTTACGCAAACCGACACGCCACAATGGGTGTGCGCATGCGTAAAAACGCCTGATACGGCGCCGCCGTGCGACTATCCTGTTGGCTTGATCGCCGCACTTGACGCGGTGCAGGACCCGGGTAATCTCGGCACGATCATTCGGACGGCTGACGCGATGGGCGCTTGTGGCGTGCTGCTGGGAACCGGCTGCGCGGACGCTTACGCGCCGAAAACGCTTCGCGCCTCCATGGGATCGATATACCATCTTCCGGTTTGGCGGGGAGAACTGCCAAATGAATTGCAAAAGCTGAAAAACGCGGATTTTCCTCTCGTTTGCGGACATCTTCAAGGCGATGAAGAGCTGCCGCAGCTTGCGGATCGATGCGTGCTGGTGATCGGCAACGAAGGACACGGCGCATCGGAGACCGTATCGGCGCTGTGCCATCGTTACAGGCTTCGTATGTATGGGCGCGCGGAATCGCTGAACGCGTCGATCGCCGCCGCCATCATGCTTTATCAGATCACGGGAACACTGCATACAACGCAAAAAGCATAGCTTTGATAAGCTAAAAAACAGTTTACAAGGCGGATGCTAACTGCTACAATAATTATTGGTGCGTTGCGCACATGAAATCATAACCTATATGATACAATAAAACCATCAGGGGGAAAAACATGAAGAACTACTGTGCAGCGAATATTCGCAACATCGGCGTTTTCGGTCATGGAAGCGAAGGAAAAACGACCTTAACCGAAGCGATGCTGCTCAACGCGGGTCTCATCGATCGCATGGGACGCGTTGACAACGGCACGACCACTACGGACTTTGATCCGGAAGAAGTCAAACGTAACATTTCCATTAACATGGCGCTTGCGCCGTTCGAATGGAACGACGTTAAGGTAAACCTTATCGACGCGCCGGGTTTCTTCGATTTTTACGGCGAAGTCGCTTCCGCTATGGCGCTTTGCGATGCTGCACTGATCGTTGTAGGCGCGGTTTCCGGCCCCGTTGTAGGCGCGGAAAAGGCGATGTCCATCTCTAAAAAGTGCGGCAAAGCGCGCATGATGGTCATTAACCAGATGGATCGTGAAAACGCCAATTTCGATAAAGTCATGGCGGAGATCAACGAGAAATTCGGCCCGAGCGTGGTGCCCATTCAGCTTCCGATCATGGAAGGCGGCGCTTTCAAGGGCTATATTGATTTGCTGAACATGAAAGCGAAGCTGTTTGACGGCGTCAAGGAAAAGGACGCGGACGTACCGGCGGCTTTGCAGGATAAAGCGCAGAAGCTGCTTGAACAGCTTACGGAAGCGGCTGCGGAAAGCGACGAGGAACTGATGGAGAAGTTCTTCGACGCGGGCGAGCTTACCCATGATGAAATGCTTGCAGGCCTGTCTAAGGGCGTGCTGGACGGCGTTGTAACGCCTGTTTGCTGCTGCGCGGCGCTTCCCAATATCGGCGTGACCACGCTGATGAACAATTTGGTGCATTATATGCCCTCCGCCGAAAACACAAAGGCGCCGGCCGCCACAGACGCGAAATCCGGCGATGCTGTTACGGTCAAGGGCGACGGCAAGTTCGCAGCACAGGTTATCAAGACCGTTAACGATCAGTTCGGTAAGTATTCCATCGTAAAGGTCTTCCGCGGTACGCTGAGCGTTGAAACGCCGCTGTATAATTCCAACGCGGAGAAAAATGAGAAGTCCACCGCGCCCGTTATGCTGCGCGGCAAAAAGACGATCAATACCGATAAACTCATTGCCGGCGATATCGGCGCGCTCCCCAAGCTGCAATACACCAATACCGGCGACACGCTTTGCGATCCGTCCGCGCCGGTGGTCTTTGCGCCGGTCGATTTCCCCAAACCCAGCATTTCCCTGGCAGTTTCCGCCAAGAAGCAGGGTGAGGAGGATAAGGTTTTCGCGGGCTTGAATAAGCTCTTGGAAGAAGACCCGACCATGCGTATTGAAAAGAATGTGGAAACGGGCGACGTTTTGATCTGCGGCCTTGGCGAGGTGCATTTGGATGTGCTTTGCTCCAAGCTTAAGAACAAGACCGGTGTGGAAGCGCAGATCAGCGATCCCCGCATACCTTACCGTGAGACGATTCGCGGCACGGCGGAGGCCGAAGGTAAGCATAAGAAGCAAACCGGCGGCAGCGGCCAGTTCGGCGTTGTCAACATGCGCTTTGAACCCACGACGGACGGCACCGACTTTGAGTTCGTGAACGCGATCGTCGGCGGCGTTGTGCCTAAGGAATACATTCCCGCCGTTGAAAAGGGTACGCGCGAAGCGATGCAGCACGGCGTATTGGCAGGCTATCCGATGATCGGCGTCAAAGCCACGCTGTTCTTCGGCAAATACCATCCCGTAGATTCCAAGGAAGTGGCGTTTAAGTCCGCAGCCCGCCTTGCCTATAAGGCAGCCTGCGCACAGGCGCAGCCCGCATTGATCGAGCCGATCTACTGCTACAAGATCTTGGTGCCCAGCGACTATACCGGCGCTGTTATGGGCGATCTGTCCAGCCGCCGCGGCCGCGTATTGGGCATGAACCCCACAGAGGACGGCACGGAGGTGGTTGCGGAAGCACCCTTGTCCGAAATGTTCAAATATGCCACCGATCTGCGTTCCATGACGCAGGCGAGAGGTTCCTTCACAAGCGAATTTGTGCGCTACGAAGACGTTCCGGCCTTTGAGGCCAAGAAGATCATCGAGTCCGCGCAGCGCGACGAGGATGAGGACGAATAATCAGCATGCAAAAGCTGGAGTCTCGCAGGCGCGGGACTCCCTTTTCATGTAGGGGTGTTTTGTTCGTTAATTCATCATGTTTTAACAATAAGTTTCCTTTGCATACCAAGTTGTATATGGTAAAATATATAAAAAGTATGGAATGAGGAACGCACATGGAAATGAAATCCCGGCCGCCGCAGGTTGACGGAACGCTTCGTAAGTTTGCGCTGCGCGTGCCTGAGGTCATAAGAAGGTGCAGCGGTATCGTCATATTCGGCAAGCGGATCAAATCCCTTGTGTTTTCAACCGATATCTGCATCATCCGAAATGTAAACGCGGACGCCGTGATCGCGGTGTATCCCTTTACGCCGCAACCCATCATCACGCAGTCGCTTGTGACCGCCGC
>JAQVRG010000069.1 GCA_028701165.1 Eubacteriales bacterium
TCATGGTGCCGTCGCCGCCCACCGCGACGATGCAGCGCTCGCCCTTTTTCAGGGCTTCCGCCGCAAGCGCCGTCGCCGTAAAGGGCGCGGGCGTAAAGACGGTTTCGTAGTCGACGCTCTTTTCGTCGAGCGCCTCCTGCACCTTTTCATAAGCGGCGCGCGCGCGCCCGCCGCCCGCGACGGGATTCACGATAAAATAGAAACGTGTCATACAGATCCCCATATGCCTCCATCATTGCATATCCATACAAGGATAATATAACGTAAAAGGCCGCGTTTGTACAGTAAGCGGTGAAAAAGTTCACATGCTTGGGTGTAGTGCGGAGCGTAAGGATATGGTATAATGCGCACATGAAGATGCGATTTATGAAAATGCACGGTTTAGGCAACGACTTTATCGTGGCGCTTGACGCGCCCGAGGATGACGGCGCGCTTGCGGCGCTTGCCCAAAAGGCGTGCGACCGGCGCACCGGCGTGGGTGCGGACGGCTTGATGCTCGTGCGCCCTTCTCAAACGGCGGACGTGCGCATGCAGCTTTACAACAGCGACGGGAGCGAAGCGCCGATGTGCGGCAACGGCATACGCTGCTTTGCAAAGCACGTCTATGAAGCGGGGATCGTACCCAAGGCGGCTATGCGGATCGAAACGCCCGCGGGCGTGCGCGACGCGCAATGCACCGTGGAGAACGGCATCGTTACGCAGGTGCGTATTTGCATGGGCGCGCCTCGGTTTCTAAGCGACGGCATATGCTCCACCGCCATCGACGGCGAGCAGGTCTTTTATTGGCCGCTCGATACGGGCGTGCCGCACGCGGTGGTGCCGGTGGAGGACCCGACGGATCGCGCGCACATGAAGACGGGCGCCGGGCTGGAACGGGCGAAACCCTTCCCCAAGGGCACCAACGTGGATTTCATCAAGGTGCTTGACCGCTCGGCCATCCTCATGCGCGTGTGGGAGCGCGGCTGCGGCGAAACGCTCTGCTGCGGCACGGGCGCTACGGCGGCGGCCGCCTGCGCCTGCCGCGAGGGGCTCGTGGACGATACGGTACGGGTGCTTCTCACGCTTGGCGAGCTTACGATTCAAAACGAAAACGGGGTTTATTATATGACGGGCCCCGCCGAATATGTATTTGAAGGAGAGATCGAGCTTTGATGCACCATTATACCCTCTATCCGCAGAACACCTGCTCCCGCCAGATCGACCTTGACATGGAGGATGGCGTTGTGTACAACCTCCGCTACACCGGCGGCTGCAACGGCAACCTCAAAGCGCTGGGGATACTCTGCGAGGGCATGCGCGCGGAGGAGATCGTGGAAAAGCTTTCGGGCGTGCGCTGCGGCAACAATACGACCTCCTGCAGCGACCAGCTGGCGCGCGGGCTTAAGACGCTTCTGTAATCATGGCGGTCTGCGGCTTCACGGGCTATCGGTATGAGAAGCTGCCCTTTTCGCGCACGGACGCGGCGGCGGTTTCACGCCTGCGCGCGCGGCTGCGCGAAGCGTGCGTGTGCGCGCTTGACGCGGGCTGCACGCATTTTATCAGCGGCTTTGCCCAAGGGAGCGATCTTCTTTTTGCACAGACCGTGCTTTCGCTGGGCGGGGAATACGCGCTTACGCTGGAAGCGGCGCTGCCCTTTCCGGACGCCTGCGCGCGTTGGTGCGCCGAGGACAGGGCGCAGTATCAAGCCCTCCTCTCCCGGTGTGACCGCGTGTATGCGGTATCTCCGATCCCGGGAAAGCGCTTTTACCTTATGCGCAACGACTATATCGTAAACGCGTGCGACCGTTTGATCGCCGTTTACGACGGCAAGCCCGGCGGTACGGCGTATACGCTGCGCCGCGCACAGCAAAAGGGCGTCGTGATCGACATGATCAAGCCATAGGAGACGAATATGGAAACGATTCCCCAAAGATTGGAAGCGGTGCGCGCACGCCTGCGCGCGCAGGGCGCGAGCGCGTGCATCGTGCCTTCCTCGGATTACCATGGCTCGGAATATGTAAGCCCGCACTTTCGCCTGCGGGAGTATCTCACGGGCTTTGACGGTTCCGCGGGAACGCTCGTGATACTCGAAAAGGGCGCGTATCTTTGGACGGACGGGCGTTATTTTTTACAGGCGGAGACGCAGCTTCAAGGAAGCGGCGTCACGCTGATGCGCATAGGCGAGCGGGGCGTACCCGCCTTTAAGGATTTTCTGCACGACGCGCTTTCCGAAAACGCCGCGGTCGCTTTTGACGGGCGTACCATGGATGCGGCTGCCGTCAAGGAGCTGCGCATGGCGTTTGCGGATAAAGGGATCGAGCTAAGAAGCGATCCTGCGCTTTTTGACGGCGTTTGGCCGTCGCGCCCGCCGCTTCCCGACGCGCCCGCGTGGGCGCTTGACGAACGCTTTGCGGGCGAGAGCGCCGAAAGCAAGCTCAAATGGCTTCGGCGGGAAATGGAAAAGCACGCCGCGGATGTATGGGCGCTTTGCGACTGTGAGGATATCGCGTGGCTTTTGAATTTGCGCGGCGGGGATCTTCCGCATACCCCCGTCCCCCTTTGCTTCTGCTTTGTGGAAAAGGAGCGCGTGTGCCTTTGCATGGACGCGTCCAAGCGGGACGCGGCGCTTACGGCCGCCTTGGAGGCGCTGGGCGTGGAATTCCGCCCCTACGAGGGCGCGTACGGCTTCGCCTGCCGCTATGAACAGGGCGCAACGGTGGTGCTGACGGAAAGCAAGGTCAACTATGCGCTTTGGGAGATCCTCGCGCAGAATACGCTGCTGTTGGACGTGGAGGACGCGATCGGGCTTCGGAAAGCCATCCGCAACCCCGTGCAGATCGAAAACCTGCAAAGAGCGCACGTCAAGGACGGCGTCGCGCTCACGCGCTTTATCTATGAAATGCAGCAAAGCGGCGCGGGGCTTACGGAGTCGGCCGCCGCAAAGAAGCTCGACGCGTTCAGGCTTGCAACGGACGGCTGCATCGGCCTTTCCTTTGATACCATCTGCGGCTACGGCGAGAACGCCGCCGTCGTGCACTACCGCGCCCTGCCCGGCAGCGACGCGAAGATCCAAGCGCGCGGCTTTTTGCTCGTCGATTCGGGCGGGCAATACTATGAAGGGACCACGGACGTGACGCGCACCATCGTGATGGGCGCGCTTACGAAGGAGGAAAAACGGCATTATACGCTGGTGCTTAAGGGGATGCTTGCGCTGATGGACGCGCGTTTTCCCGCGGGTACGCGGGGCGTACAGCTCGACGTGCTCGCGCGCGCGCCGCTTTGGAGCGAAGGGCTTGACTACCGCCACGGCACGGGGCACGGCGTGGGGTATCTCTTGGGGGTCCACGAGGACCCCGTACGCATACGCAACGCGCGGGAGGATTTCGTGTTCATGCCCGGCATGACCGTAAGCGACGAGCCGGGCGTGTACTGCGCGGGCAGCCATGGGGTGCGCTTAGAGAACCTGCTGCTGTGCAGGGTGGACGCGGATACGCCTTACGGCAGGTTTTTGTCCTTCGAGCCGCTCACGCTCGCGCCCTTTGCGCTGGAGGCCATCGAGGACGACATGCTCAGCCGCGAGGAGGCGGACGCGCTCAACCGTTACCACGCAAGGGTTTACGAAGCGCTTTCCCCCGCGTTTTCGGGCGAAGCGCTCGCGTGGCTCAAACAGGCGACGCGGCCTATATAGAGAATATAAGAGGGTAAATGCTATGATCGACGCCTTTGCGCTGGGAGACAAGGTCGTGATGCGAAAACCGCACGCCTGCGGCGCGAACGAATGGCAGATCATCCGCACCGGCGCGGACGTGAAGATCAAATGCCTGCAATGCGGGCGCATCGTGATGCTGGATCGCGCGGAATTCGTCAAGCGCGCGAAAAAAATCATCAATACCGAGGAAAACGAAGCATGAAGCAGAAAGACGGCCTCAGCGCCAAGGAGCGCAGCACATTTTTAAAGATGCAGGAGGAATTCCATAAGCAGGATTCCGTCTTCAACAAGCGCGCGAACATCGATTTTTTCATCTATCTGTTGACGGTTGTGCTCATCGCGCTTTCCGTTCGCCTGTTCATCTTTGAGCCCGCGCGCGTGGAGGGGCCTTCCATGGAGCCGACGCTTTGGACGAACGAACGCCTGTTTGTGGAGAAGGTGGGCTTTTGGTTCAAAGCCCCCCAGCGCGGCCAGATCATCATCTGCTTCTATCCGGACGAAAAGGATACCTGCGTCAAGCGGGTGATCGGCCTGCCCGGGGAAACGGTAACGGTGCAGCAGGGGGCGATCTATATCGACGGCGAGCCGCTTGACGAGAGCGCCTATTGGAACGATTATATCTATAATGAAATGGAGCCCCGCACGGTACCGGAAAACAGCCTGTTCGTCGTGGGCGACAACCGCAACGTCAGCAAGGACAGCCGCGCCTCCTCCGTAGGGACGATCCCCTACGAACGCGTGGTGGGGCAGGCGCATTTTGTGATGTGGCCGTTTCGCGCGTGGCGCGATCTCTAGCCGTGAAGCGGACGGAAGAAAACGCGCGGGAATACGGGCGGCTCAGGCGCAAAAGCGCGATCTGGGCTTTGGCGGTCGCGGCCGTTTGCATAGCGCTTGTGTTCGGCGTGTGGCTTAAAGGCGTGCAAATCGCGGACGAGGGCATGGCGCCCGTGCTTCACGCCGGCGACGTGGTGCTCTTTGACGCGCTGAAAAAGTATGCCGTTACGCCGCGCCGCGGCGATATCTACGCGGTAAAGCGCGCGGACGGCGTATACTTGGGGCGCGTCATAGGACTGCCCGGTGAAACCGTGCAGATGGACGAGGGCAACGTATATATCAACGGGTATTATTTGAGCGAAAACGCCTACGCGCAATACGAAAACGCCGCGCTTGCGCCCGTGACGCTTGCACAGGGGGAATTCTTTCTATTGCCGGATAACCGCGTGTATATGATCCCCGAAACGGCGGATATGATCGTCAAAGCGGACGCGCTGTACGGCTGCGCGGCCATACGCGTGTCGCCGCTTGCCGCTATCGCGCTGTTTTAAAAGCGGCCATTCTATTTTTCTGTTTTCATACTAACAATCCAAACGCATTGCCGTATCAAGAAATGAAAAGCAACGAGTACGCTTAGGGACGAACGACCCTTCCCTTCACGCTCGCCTGCGGCGCGCGCGCGCTTACCGCGTCGCGGATGCGTTCGGCCTTGACGATGGAATCGACCTCGACGACGCAGGGCTTGGGCGCGTCCGATGAAAAGTAGAGGCGGAAAACGTTGCCCTCGAAGGGGAATTCGCTGGTGGGGCAGTCCACATACTCGTTTTCCAGCACGATCTCGCGGATGGACGTATACGGCAGAAAGTCCGCGCGCAAAAGCCGGCGAATAAACAGGTGCGAAGCGCCAAGGCGCACGGCGAACTTCTTTTCGGCCTCCGCATATTCCGCGTGCAGCGCGGCGTCGTTTGCTTTGTTGCCAAAAGCGTCCTTAAAGGTCATGGCGGGTCCAATCCTTTCTTATGTTAAGCATAGCTTTATGGTAGCATGAAAGGGCGCGCGCGGCAAGCCGGTATCAATCCTGTGCGCGGCGGGCACGCAAAAGGCCGCCGCTTACGCAAGCGCCAATCACAGCCGGTATCAATCCTGTGCGCGGCGGGCACGCTAAAAGCGCGGTTGCAATGGGGACGTGAATCGTGTACAATACTCCAAAGGACAAAGCTGCAAAGAAAGGCAGGTATTCCCAACCATGGAAGAAGAAAGAGATTTTGTCGTATTTACAGATGAGGACGGTAACGATTTCGAGCTGGACGTTATCGATTATTTCGAGCATGACGGCGCAGAATACGCGATATTGACCGAGCTGCCCGATGAGGAGGCCGACGAGGAGCAGGAGCTGGAGGTCTACATCATGAAGGTGGAAACGAACGAGGAAGAGGATTACGAGGAATTCCTCCCGCCCGACGACGCGCTGATGGACGTTTTGACCGAGATCGCGGAAAAGCGCTTGGCCGAGATGGACGATCACTGCTGCTGCGGCGAGTGCGGCGACGACTGCGACTGCCATAAATAACGCGCGTACAGATTACGCGCGGGTGGGGTATGGGATATGTTTACGAGCAAGGAATATCGCGGCATCGGCCGCAATAAATTAAAAGGACACTGGGGCTTAAGCGTACTCGTCACGTTCGTGGCGGGTCTGTTGGGCGGTACGGCCGGCGGCGGCAGCGGTGCGGCGGGCGGCAGCGCCGGCAGCAGCGCGGGCAGCAGCGTAAGCGGCACGGGCGGCGCGGGCATGGATTCCGCGATGGACGGCGTTTCGCAGATGATTTCGGAAAATCCGGCGGTCGTAGCGGCCGTTATGGGTGTTTTAGGCGTGATTTTGCTGATCGGCCTTGCGCTCTTTATCATCGGCGCGGCGGTGGAGCTGGGGCATAACGCCTACTATATCGACCTTTGCACCAACCGTGAGCCGGGCTTTGACGCGCTGTTCTCCCGCTTCGGCATCTTCTTGAAGGCGCTCGGGCTGCGCTTCTATATGACGCTGTTCGTGTCTTTGTGGACGCTGCTCTTTGTCATCCCCGGCATCATCGCGTCCTACCGCTACGCCATGGCGCCCTATATCATGGCGCAGAACCCCAACGTGGGCATTCGTGAGGCGGTCAACCGCAGCAAGGAAATGATGGCGGGCAACAAATGGCGGCTGTTCTGCCTGCAATTCAGCTTCATCGGCTGGGCGCTCGTGTGTCTTTTGACGCTGGGCGTCGGCTTCCTTTGGCTGACCCCCTACATGCAGGCGTCTACCGCCGCGTTCTATCTGGACGTGTCCGGTCAGGGCATCCCGATGGAGCCTACGATGCAGCCGCAGGGCGTATAACACATAACAAAGCGAAAGAGGGGGTTGCGTTTGCGCGCGATCCCTTCTGTTCTTTTTAGCAAAGGAGGCGGCGTATGGATATCAATCTGCAAATGAAAAGCGTTGAGCTGATGATGAAGTTCCTCAAGCATGACCTCAAGGACGTGCCCGCATACGGTTATTCGCTTCAAAAGCCGCCGGCGCTCCCCGCGCCCGCCGCGTCGCCGCTGCCGCGCAGCACGCCCGAGAACGAGGGCATGAGCGCCGCCGCCATGGAACGGCTGTTTCGGGAATTCAGCGCGCAGCCCGCGACACTGGGGCTGCACGCCTGCATGGTGCTGCGCCATGGCCGCGTGATCGCGGAGGGCTATTGGGCGCCGTATCGCGCGGATGTGCCGCACATGCTCTTTTCCATGAGCAAGAGCATTGTGGGTACGGCGGTCGGCATCGCCATTGACGAGGGGCTGCTCACGCTGGATGAGCGCGTGGTGGACGTGTTTGCGGACATCGTCACGCCCGCGATGCAAAAGCAGCACAAAACGCTTACCGTGCGGCACCTTCTCACCATGAGCAGCGGCAACAGCTTCAACGAGGTAGGCTCGGTGCTGGACGATAACTGGCTAAGGATGTTCTTGGAGTCCGTGCCGAAATTCGAGCCGGGCACGGCGTTTGAGTATAACTCCCTCAATACCTATG
>JAQVRG010000070.1 GCA_028701165.1 Eubacteriales bacterium
GCTTTTGGATGTAACCGTCATAGCGTGCCATGATCTCCGCCTGCTCCACAGCCTCCGGCGCGATCTCGGGTAGATCGTAAAGCATCAATAGATCGGTATATCCCACGCTCCGCCGCTTCAGAAGGTCGCCGACGGGCACAGGCTTAGAAGGTAGCGTCTCGCCCTTTGCTTCCAAGAATTTTGCCATCGCCTCATCGGGTGATACGACGCGGGAGAGCGCCTTTTGCGCCCTTTCGATGTCCGCGCGCTTGCGGCAAAGCTTGTCATAACGCGCGTCCGTGATAAGCCCAAGCCGCCGCGCACGCTCCGTAAGCCTTAGATCCGCGTTGTCCTGCCTTAATAGCAGCCTGTACTCCGCGCGCGAGGTCATCATGCGGTACGGCTCGTTGGTGCCCTTGGTCGCTAGGTCGTCCACCAGCACCCCTATGTACGCGTCGGATCGGCTCAAAAGGAAGGGCGGCTCGCCCTTACAATACAATGCGGCGTTCACGCCCGCGAAAAAGCCCTGCGCCGCGGCCTCCTCATAACCGGAGCTGCCGTTTAGCTGGCCTGCAAAAAACAAGCCGGGCACAGCCTTTGCTTCAAAGCTCGCCGAAAGCTGGGTACTGTCGATCACATCGTATTCGATGGCGTAGCCCGGGCGGATGATCTCACATTGCTCCATGCCCTCGATCGTGCGCAGCATCTCCACCTGCACGTCGTAGGGCAGGCTCGTGCTCATGCCCTGCACATACATTTCCTGCGTGCTCTTCCCCTCCGGCTCGATAAAGAGCTGGTGCCGCTCCTTATCCGCAAAGCGCTTGATCTTATCCTCGATGGAGGGGCAATAGCGCGTGCCCGTTCCCTTGACAAGCCCCGAATACATGGCGGAGCGTTCGATATTATCGAGTATGATCCTATGCGTGCGTGCGTTGGTGTAGGTAAGATAGCAAAGCGCCTGTTCGCGCTGTTCCGACGGATCGGTCATAAAGGAGAAATGCGGCGTGGGTACGTCGCCTTGCTGCGGCTGCATGCGCGAGAGCGCCAAGCTCCTTTTATGCACGCGCGGCGGCGTGCCCGTCTTAAAACGGCGAAGCGGAAAGCCAAGCTCCGTTAAGGAGTCCGACAAAAACTCGCTGCGAAGCATGCCGGAAGGCCCCGCCTTTTGAAGATAATCCCCCACGAGGATATGGCTTTTCAAATATACGCCCGTACAAAGCACCACGGCGCGGCAGGTATAGTAAGCGCCGCCCGCTACCGTGATCCCCGAAACGCGCCCGTTTTGCGTAAGCACGCGCGCGCATTCGCCCATCTTGAGCTCGAGCAGCGGTTCGCTTTCCAATGCGCGCTTCATGCGCTCGTGATAGCGCCGCTTGTCCGCCTGCGCACGCAGCGACCACACAGCCGGGCCTTTCGCGGTATTGAGCATGCGAAGCTGCAAATACACCTCGTCTGTTGCCAAGCCCATCTCGCCGCCCATAGCGTCAAGCTCCCGTACCAGATGCCCCTTGCTCGTGCCGCCCACGGCGGGATTGCAGGCCATAAGGCCGACAGCGTCCAGATTGATGGTCAAGCAAAGGGTGGAAAGCCCCATGCGCGCGCAGGCAAGCGCCGCCTCGATGCCGGCGTGCCCCGCGCCCACGACGATCACCGCATAATCGCCAGCAAAATAACCCTTCACCCGTTTGTTCCCCCAAATAATAAAGCCTTGCGCATAATCTCTTTACATGGCGCAAATCATCGACAAAACACCTTGGGGTTCGGGGAACCGCAGTTCCCCGGAGGCTGCATTCGTGAGCGGCGACATGTGCGCCGCGAGCGAAAGCCCTTGCCTGCCAAGGGTTTCTCTGCAAGTTGCAGCGTCCGTGAACCATGCGAAGCGCGCTGCGCATGGGAACAGCTGCAAATTGTAAACCTCGGCAAAGGCCAAATGGCCTTTGCCAAAAAAAGCCTTGCGCATAATCTTACATGCAAGGCTTATTATAGCAAAAATGCCCCATGCTTTCCATGGGAAATTTAGGCGAATATTTCCCGTCGTCATTTTCCGACGCAAAAAGTGCGGAAAATATCCTCGATCACGCGCTCATCCACGGCGCTTCCCGTAATACCGCCCAAGCATACGAGCGCTTCGCGTATGTCCGTCGCGGCGCAGTCCAAATCCACCGCCGCCCGCGCCTGCTCCACGGCGTTTCGCGCGCGCTTTAAGAGCGCAACGTGCCGCGCGTTGGTCACAAGCGCTTCGCTTTCGGGGCACACGAGCTGCGCGATGACGCTTCGAAGATAGCCGAGCCCCTCTCCCGTTACGGCGCTGACGGACACGGCGCGCGATCTGCGCGCAATTTTGGGCATCGAATCGTCAAAAGGCGAAAGCACCTCCGGCAGATCGGATTTGCACAGCACGAGTATATACGGCTTCTTCTCCAATCTTGCAAGCAGCGTCCTCTCCTCGGGCAAAAGCTCGCGGGAGGCGTCCAGCGCCAGAAGCAGAAGGTCGGCGTTGTCCGCGCGCTTCTTCGCGCGCTCCACGCCCAAGCTCTCCACCCTATCCGTGCTTTCGCGCATACCCGCCGTATCAAAAAGGCGCACGGGCACGCCGTCAAAATCCGCGTCGGCCTGCAAAACGTCCCGCGTTGTGCCGGGGATATCCGTTACGATGGCCATATCCTCCTGTAAAAGCGCGTTCATGAGGGAGGATTTCCCCACGTTGGGCGCGCCTATGATCACGACCTTCGCGCCCTCGCGCAATACGCGGTTGCGCACGCCGTTCTCCGCAAGCGTGCGGATAGCTTCCTCCGCCTCTTGCAGCTGTGCGGGCAGGGACGCGGTTACGTCCTCCTCCAGCTCCTCGGGATAGTCGATCGCGGCGTCAAGCGCCGTCAACGCCTCGCGCAGTTTTTGCTCCACGTCGCGTATGCGCTTTTCAAGCCCGCCGCAAAGCTGCTCCACGGCGGCGGCGGCGGCGCGGCTCGTATCCGCGTTGATCACATCCATCACGGCTTCCGCCTTGGAAAGATCCGTTTTTCCGTTAAGAAAGGCGCGCTGCGTAAACTCACCGGGCCGCGCCGTGCGAAGCCCCAGCGCCGCCATGCGCGCGAGCGCGTTTTTGAGCACGGCCTGTCCCCCGTGCAGGTAGAACTCCGCCATATCCTCGCCCGTATAGCTATGGGGCGAAGGAAAAAAAGCCGCCATGCACGCGTCGATCGTTTCGCCCGCGGCGTCCAGCAGCCTGCCGTAGGTCATGCGGCGCGGGGGCGTTGTTTTTGCCGAGAAGGCTTCCTTGAGCACGCGCGCGCTCTCCGATCCGCTGACGCGTACCACGCATAAAGCGCCGCCCGACGGCGTGGCGGGTGCAAAGATGGTATCGGGCATAAACAATCCTTTCCTGTAAGGTCAATTCGTCCGCATCGGCTTTGCCGGTGCGGACGTTTGTAAATCCGAAGGGATTCATGCCTGTCGGTTTGCGGCGACCGTGCGCGCAGCAAACAGCGGCAAAACCGGTTTTTCGAAGGCGAAAGCTATCTGCCCTTTGGCTCCACGACAACCCGTCTGTACGGCTCTTCCCCCTCGCTGTGCGTGGTGACGTAGGGATTCTGCTGGAGCGTTGCGTGCAGCACGCGGCGTTCGTAGGGGTTCATGGGTTCAAGCGTCCGCGCGCGACCCGTGGCCTTTACCTGTGAGGCGACCTTTCTTGCTAAGCGTATCAGCGTATCCTCGCGCTTGTCCCGATACCCTTCCGTGTCGATGGTAACGCGCGTATAGCCCTTTTCCTTGCGGCTGCGGTTGACATGCAGCGAGGTCAGATATTGCAGCGCGTCGAGCGTTTCGCCCCTGTGCCCGATCAGCACGCCCATGTGCTCGGCGTTGATGCGAAGGCGCATGAGCGCGATATCCTCTTCCTCCTGATAGGCGACGTTTGCGAGCACCTCCGCGTCCGCCATGCCCATCTGTTCAAGCAGTCCCTTCAAAAAGATCGCGCCGTCGCAGCTTTTCGCGGCTTCCGCCGTGTATTCAATCTGCTCGCGCGGTATGGGCGAGAAGGTCTCCTCCTCGCGGCGCGGACGGTCGCTGCGGCGCCCGATCACATATTCGCCGCGGCTGTTGAGCCTGTCGCCGTTCTCATCCGTCACCGGACGTTCGGCGCGAGGTTGGCGTTCGCCCTGCGGACGGTCGTCCCTGCGCGGCCTGTCGTCCCTGCGCGGTCTCCTTTCGCGGGGCTGCTTGGCGCGCTCCTCGCGGCGCTGCTTGGCTTCCTCCGTCAGGTATTCGGGCACGATGATGCTTTCGGGCTCGCGCTCGATCAGCCGCACGATGGCGGGTTTGGCGCCAAAGCCCAGCACACCCTTGCTCTCCTGCTGCAATATTTCGATATCCACCTCGTCGATGGAGATTTCAAGCTCGCGCAAGCCGTTAAAGATGGCTTCGTCGATGGATTTTCCCGTTGCGTCCAAAGTTCTCATGCTTTTTTATCCTCCTCGGCGGCAGCGTTGATTTTGAATACCTTGTTGATGACAAGCGTTACGGCCACGGAAAGCACGCTGCTGAATACCCAGTAAATGGAGAAGGCGGCGCTCGCCTGCAAGCACGCGATGAAGAACATGACGGGCATCATGTACATCATGATCTTGCTGGTCGCCTGCGCTTGGTCGTTCGCGGCGGATTTGGGCTGCCCGCGCATGGATACCCACGAGGACAGCAGACCTAAGCCGCCCGCAAGCACCGGAAGGATGAACCAGCCGTTGTTAAGTCCCGCATACATATCCACACAGGGCTGCAATATCGCGTTGTACGCGGCGATCGCCTCGGGCGTTTGCAGGAAGGTATGGAGCACTTCGCCGTTCGCGCCCGTGCCGGAAACGACGGCGAGACCCATATCCACAAGCCTTTGCCATACCTCGGGATTTTTATCAAGGAAAATCAGCTTATCGAGATTCTTTGTGGCAAGAAACTGCGCCGCGTCCTGAATGACGGGCGACATACCGTTATCCGGCTGCCAAATGTTGTGTACCCAAAGGAATTTGCAGGAGGCGAAAAGCTCCGTCGGATTATCGCTGATCAAAAGCTGGATCACATGCTCGTAGCCCCACGCGCGGAACGCGTAGATGATGCAGAAAAAGATGGGCATGGTGATCAGCAGCGGCAGGCAGCTGCCAAACATGCTGACCCCTTCCTTTTTCATCAGCTTGCTCTGCTCCTGCTGCAGCTTCTGGGGGTTGTTCTTGTAACGCTCCTGCAAGCGCTGGATCTGGGGCTGAATGCGCGCCATACCCGCGCTTGACTTTCGTGTTTTGATATCGGAAAACACCGTGATCAAACGGATCAGGATCGTGGAAATGAGTATGGTAAGGACAACGTCGCCCACATTGCTGTAGACCCATTGCATACCAAGCAAAAACCACTTTGTTAAAAAGAAGGAATTCGTCATGCTTTCGTTATGCTCTCTTTCTTAATTGTGAACGGAAAAGAAAAGGTTTCGGGCACGGGATCATAGCCGCCGCGCGAAAAGGGGTTGCAGCGAAGCACGCGCCAAATCGCCAACAAGCTTCCGCGCAGCACGCCGAAGCGTTCGATCGCCTGCAGGGCATAGCGCGAGCAGGTCGGCGTATAGCGGCAGCACCCCGGGTGCAGGCCGGAGATGTAAAGCTGGTATCCTTGAATCAACGATAAAAGGAACCGTTTCCCGATATCCTTCATTTATTCTTTCCCTTGATCCTCTTGGATAAGAAGATCCGCTTTGCGCAACAGCTTGCGCATGGCCTTGCCAATGTCCTGGAACTCTGCGTGCACAACCGGCTCTCGAGCAATGAAGATAAGGTCGTATCCGGTTTTCACGCACGGTATCAACGGGGTGAAAGATTCCCTCAACCGGCGTTTGACGCGATTGCGCACCACGCTGTTGCCCAGCTTCTTGGAAACGGATAATCCCACGTGCAAGCTTTTTTCGCGGGACCGGACGTATACGAGCACCATATGGTGACCGGGCACGGATTTGCCCTTCCGATACACCCGGCGGAAATTCTTATTCCGCTTCAATGAATAACAGCGTTTCAATACTTTCGTGCTTCTGCCGCAGGATACTTGCGGCGTTCGTCTCTTCGGTTTCTCCGCATAAGCGAAAAACGCAGGGCAAACGTCATTTGCCCTGCCTTGCTTCTTTTCTTATGCCGAGAGCTGCTTACGGCCCTTAAGCCGCCTGCGCGCCAACACGTTCCGGCCGTTCTTGGTCTTCATACGGGCACGGAAGCCGTGAACCTTCTTACGCTGCCTTTTTTTAGGCTGATAAGTTTGCCACATGGGGATTGCACCTCTTTCCTATAGCGTATTTATGATAGGGCGACCATGGAGGTCAGCCCTCACAGGTCATCGTCGCGTTCTTACCGGCGTTCGCCCGCAAAAACATCCGCAGTAGATTATAATCGAGAATCGTCCCAAATGTCAAGGAAAAGAGGGCGTATTTTTCATGCACGCATGCGACGTCTTTAATCTTTGCTTATACCCACAACATGTGGTGCAGAGAAATTTTTCCTGCTACTATTTCGCGGCTTCTGTCTCTTGTCACGATTCGCGCAATTTGTTATTCTTAATAAGTACGATTGTATATAGATGGTGTATGGAAGGGTAGTCACGACAATATGAACACAGCTCTTGCTATTTGGGAAAAATCCAAGCCCGCGCTCTCGCAGTCTATGACGGAGGTAAGCTATACGACTTGGATATCGCCGCTTTCCCCCGTGGTGATTGACAACAACACGCTGATATTACAAACGGGTGCGGGCATTGCAAAAAAAACGCTGCAATCCGTTTTCGGCGATACGATACAAAAATGTATCAACGACACAAACGGTACGGATCTGTCCCTTCTTTTTATCGACCCCGAAGAAAGGCGCACCTATATCAGCGAGGAGGAAGAACTGGACCGGGATCGCAATTTCCTTTTGAATCCGCGCTATACCTTCAGCAATTTCGTTATAGGCTCTTCCAATAACTTTGCGCACGCGGCGGCTATGGCCGTAGCGGACAGCCCTTCCTCCGCTTATAATCCCCTTTTTATTTACGGCGGCGTGGGTTTAGGCAAAACGCATCTGATGCACGCCGTAGGCAACCGCATCACGGAGCGTCATCCAGATATGAACATCGTATATGTGACCAGCGAAACCTTCACCTATGAGCTGATCGAAGCGATCGGCGCCAATTCCATGACGCAGTTTCGCAATAAATACCGCAAGGCCGATATCCTGATGGTGGACGATATCCAGTTTATCGCCGGCAAAAAGCAGACGCAGGAGGAATTCTTCAATACCTTTGAAGCGCTGCACACCGCCGGCAAGCAGATCATACTCAATTCCGACCGTCCCCCCATGGAGCTTTCCACGCTGGAGGAGCGTTTGCGCTCTCGCTTTGAGGGCGGTTTGATCGCGGATATACAGCCGCCCGATCTTGAAACGCGCATTGCCATATTAAAAATGAAAGCGCATCAGGAGAATATCGAGGTCGGCGAAAACGTGCTGATGTTCATTGCAGAAAAGATCGGAAGA
>JAQVRG010000071.1 GCA_028701165.1 Eubacteriales bacterium
GATCAGTATGGCGATGAAGATGCTGATGTTCATGTAGTTGGAGCCAAGGAGCTCGTCTAATCCCAGCTTCGGGATGATGCCGGCAGGATTCGCGCTGCCAAGGCTTGCCGTGCGGTCCTTGTTGGTAGCGCCCCAAAAGTTGGCGAGCATCATGGGCATGTTGTTTAAGGCAAGGTTGACGGTAAATAAGCCGATCCAGTTGAACATGATGGCCGTGATGACCTCGTTGACGTTAAACTGCGCTTTGCATATGCCGGGAATAGCGCCCCATAGCGCGCCGCCGAGCATCGCGGCAAAAAGACCGACATACCACGGAAGCTGGAACTGTATGACCGTGACCAGCGCGCAAAACGCGCCGACGGTATACTGCCCTGTAGCACCGATATTGAAAAGGCCCGTTTTAAAAGCAAAGCCGACGGCAAGCCCCGTCATTACAAGCGGAGCCGATTGATACAGTACCTTTGCGAACTTATCCGGCGAGGCAATGCCCGCCGTCAGCATCTTGCCAAAGCCGTAGAGCGCGCTGTCGGCGTTAAAAATGAAAAGCATGATCAAGCCGAAAAGTAAGCCGAAAGCAATGGAAATCAACGACGCGAGACAGCTTGTGAAGCCGGCGCTGCCAAGGAATCGTTTGAACTTACTCATGATGCGGACACCTCGCTTTCATTCTTTTTTGCGCCTGCCATGTATAGACCCAGCTCGCTGACGCTGACGGTTTTTGGATCGAATTCGCCGACGATCTCGCCCTCATACATGACAAGGATGCGGTCGCTCACATCCATCACCTCGTCAAGCTCGAGTGAAATGAGCAACACGGCTTTGCCCGCGTCCCTTTGCGCAACAAGCTGCTTGTGGATATATTCGATCGCGCCCACGTCCAAGCCGCGCGTAGGCTGCACCGCGACTAAGAGATCCGGATCTTTATCGATCTCTCGCGCGATGATCGCTTTTTGCTGATTGCCGCCGGACATACTGCGCACCGTCGTGACGGCGCCTTGGCCGCTTCGAATATCGTATTGCTCGATCAGCTTGTCCGCGTACTTTCTGACTTCGTCCTTGCGGATAAAGCCCTTTGCTTGAAACGCCGGCTGCCAATAGCGCTGCAAAACCAGATTTTCCTCTAACGAATAGTCAAGCACTAGGCCGTATTTATGCCGATCCTCGGGGATATGGCTCATGCCCTCCTTGGAACGGTCGCGTATGTTCGCATTTGTGATATCGCGTCCGTGCATCTCGATCTTTCCGGCGCTCATTTTTTCCAAGCCCGTTAAGCCCGCCACAAACTCCGTTTGCCCGTTGCCTTCAATTCCCGCAAGGCAAACGATTTCACCTTCGCGTACGTCGAAGGAAACGTTTTTAACAGCGTTCTTTTTATTGATTCTAGAGGGGACTGTAACATTTTCGACGTGTAGCACGACCTTGCCCGGGGTTACGGGCTTTTTTTCGACGGAGAAACTGATATCGCGGCCGACCATCATACGAGACAATTCTTCTTTGCTGGTGTTTTGAATATCCACGGTACCGATACATTTTCCTTTGCGAAGCACGGTGCAGCGATCCGCAACCGCCATGATTTCATTAAGCTTGTGCGTGATAAAGAGAATGGATTTGCCCTCGGCGGTGAAATTGCGCATGATCTGCATCAGTTCATCGATCTCCTGCGGTGTAAGCACGGCCGTAGGCTCGTCGAATATCAAAATATCGTTGTCACGGTAAAGCATCTTGAGTATCTCTACGCGCTGCTGCATGCCTACGGAGATATCCTCGATCAGCGCGTCCGGATCGACGCGCAGGCCGTATTTTTCGCTAAGGTCAAGCACCTTTTGGCGTGCTTCCTGTTTTTGCAGGAACCCCGCCTTATTCGGCTCGACGCCTAAAATGATATTATCCAAAACCGGAAAGACTTCCACCAGCTTGAAATGCTGATGGACCATACCGATATTTAAGTCGTTTGCATCATTGGGATTATGGATATGTACGATTTTGCCGTTCTTTTTGATGACGCCGCTTTCCGGCTGGTATAGGCCGAAGAGGACGCTCATAAGCGTGCTTTTTCCGGCGCCGTTCTCCCCGAGCAAAGCGTGCACCTCGCCTTTTTTCAACTGAAGCGTAATATTGTCGTTTGCCTTGATCCCGGGGAATTCCTTTGTGATGTTCAACATCTCAATAACATATTCCGACATAAGTGATTCCCTTCATTGCTTAATGATGATAGCGTTAGAATGTGCTTCCATGGGATTATGAATGTATGAAAGGGCCGGGCACCATGCCCGGCCCCAATCGGTTCGATATGTGTTTTTTCTTTAGTTCTGGTAGTCGACGGCTACATCGACGGTGGGATGGGTTTCCGGATCGCTGTTGTCGGAAACGGTGACGGCGCCGGACTTAACCTGCTCAAAGAGCTTGTTGTATTCGTCGACGGTATAGGTCTTCAGTCTCCAAGAACCTTCGGCGGTCGGGAGGCCAACGCAATCGTCGGCGGCGCCGAGCTTGGAGGTAACGCCGGCAAGGGTATCGGGCCAAGCGCCGTTGTTCTTGTACAGATCGGTCAGCGCGAGGACGACGGAGTTGGTCAGACCCTTCATGGCGGAGGTAATGATCAGCTCGGATTCCGCAGACTGGTCAACGTCGACGCCGATAACCTTAGCGCCGGCGGCCTCAGCAGCGGCAACAGCGGACAGATAGATACCGCCGCCGCAGGAGAATACGACCTCGGTGCCTTCGGTATACCAGCCGGACATCTTCGTCATGATATCATCGGAGGGTGCGAAGGAATCGCAATACCAATACTTGATCTGGACGTCGGCGGCGTTGCCCATTTCCTTAGCGGCGTCGTTTGCGCCCTGCACAAAGCCGTAGCCGTAACGGACAACGGCGGGAACCGCCATGCCGCCCAAGAAGCCGAGCTTGGTGTAACCGTCCTTAACGGCGGCATAACCCGCGAAGTAACCGGCCTGCTCCTCTTGATAAAGGATGCAGTGGGTGTTCTTGGTGGTTTCATAGGTGCTGTAGTCGGCGGTATGGGGCTCGCCGTCAAGAAGCAGGAACATGGTGTCGGGATACGCGGTCTGCACTTCAAAAATAGCGTCTTCAAAGAGGTAACCGGGGCATACGACGACCTTGGCGCCCTTGTCGATAGCGGCCTTGATGGTCTCAACGCGCGCTTCGGTGGAATCTTCGGAGGGACGGAAATAGTTATAGGTTTTGCCGTTTGCATCCGCATACGCGACAACGCCTTCCCACGCGCCCTGATTGAAGGACTTGTCATCGATGTTGCCGACGTCGGTGACGAGGGCGATTTCGTAAGTATCGGGAGCGGGAGCTGTCTTAGCGGCGCAGCCGAATACGGACAGAGCCATAATCAGCACAAGAGCGATCGCAAGCGTTTTTTTCATGTTTTGTTTTCCTCCTAAACATTTTTGTGTGGATCAAAAGATATTTACTCCACACACATATACACATTCTAGCAAATGTGAACAATAATGAAAAGGGGAATATAAATAATATATGATAGCCGGCAAATAACATCACAAGCCTTTCACAATATTTTTTGTACAAATATACGAGGAGTATGATACAATACAAAACAGTAAAATTTGGAAGTGCGGAATGTTTGGGTATATCGGGCCGGAAAAGGGCGAATTAAAGGTCAGAGAGCTTGGCGAGTATCAAGCGTACTACTGCGGGCTTTGCCGCACGATCGGCAGACGCTACGGACAGGCTTCAAGATTAACCTTAAGCTATGACTGCGCTTTCATCGCCATGCTTGTGGATGCGTTTTTGCCCTGTCGCGGCTGTGAAAAGCGCAGATGCGCCTATAAGCCCTTAAAGCGTGCGCAGATGATGGCCAAGCCATCGGAGGGGCTTGCTTTCGCGGCGGATATGAACGTGCTGTTAAGCTGGTATAAGCTGCGTGATAATTGGTCTGACGAGAAACGCGTTTTTAGTGCCGCCGGCGCTTTGGCGCTGCACGCTGCAAAGAAACGCGCGGCGCGCGAAAACCCAAGGCTTTGCGCGGCGATCGAAAGCGGCGTCGCCGCTTTAAGCGCCATCGAACGAAAGAAAACCGCGTCGGTTGACGCGCCTGCCGACGCTTTCGGCGTTATGATGCGGGATTGTGTGCGTTGTGCGCCGATCGACGAAAAAGAAGCGAAAGCGGTCGAATCCCTTAGCTATAACATCGGGAAATGGATCTACCTGATGGACGCTTGGGACGATCGGGAACAGGACGCGAAAAGCGGTTCCTATAATCCTTTTCTCGCGTGCGGCGCGGAAAAGGAACGCGCTGCGTTTTTGCTTAACCGCACGCTGAACGAGGCGATCAAGGCCTTTGATCTAATGAATTTGGCATCCCATAAGGGCGTGCTGGAAAATATTATTTATGAAGGCTGCGTGAACCGCACGCAGACGCTGTTAAACCGCGGAGGAAAGCATGAACAACAACCCGTATAAGGTGCTGGGCGTAAGCGAGAGCGCATCGCAGGAGGAGATCCGTGCGGCTTATTTGAGTTTGGTGAAGAAGTATCATCCGGATAAGTATCGAGATTCCGATTTGAAAGAAATCGCCAACGATAAGCTTATGGAGGTCAACGAGGCCTACGAAACGCTTACGAAAAAAGGCAACGGAAAAGGCAGTTCCGCAAGCAGCAGCGGGAGCTATCAAAGCTACGGCGGCTACAGCGGCGCCGGCAGTGCCTATTCGGGGCCGAACGCCGCGGAGTTTGCGCGCGCCCGTTCTTATATTAGCTTGAATAACCTTACGGCGGCAAAGCAGATACTGGATCGCATCGATACGCGCAACGCCGAGTGGTATTATCTCTACGGCATCATTTATCTGCGGCAGGGGTGGTATGATAAAGCAAACGAATACATCACAAACGCCTACCAGCAGGAACCGAACAACGCCGAATACAGCAGCGCTTACCATACCGTGCGCAATACGGGTAACCCCTATACGCGCGGCGGGCGCACCTATACGGCCAACGCCAACGATTGCGACGGATGCAGCCTGTGCTCCAGTCTCATCTGCGCGGATTGCTGCTGCGAGTGCCTTTCCGGCGGCAATTGTGATATCATTCCCTGCTGTTGAGGATATGCCGATATGCGATTGAACGCGAGCAAAAAGCTTTCCTTGGGCGCAATGGTCACCGCGTTGACCGTTCTATGCCTGTATGCGGTATGCGTATTGCCGTGGAGCAAGCTCGCCTGTTGTTTTCTTTCTTCCATATTTATTTATATCCTCTCCGGCGAAGGTGCGTACTTCTATGCGTTCGTGTCCTTTGCGGCTTCCGCCGCGCTTTCGTTTTTCATACTGCCGCAACAAGAGATTCTGTTCGCTTATGTCATTCTCTTTGGGCATTACGGTATTTTTAGAGCTTGGGCGGACGCGCGTATCAAGGATAGATTTATACGTTTTTTTTCCAAGCTTCTCTATAGCAACGCCTTTTGCGCGATAGGCCTGCTTGTTCTTCTGCGCGTGCTCTCCTATGATCTTTCGTCTATGCTGCCTGCATGGAGCCTGTGGGTATTGGTGATCGCGTTGGAGGGCGCTTTCGTAGCATATGAACTGCTATACGGCGTATGCGTGCGTATCTATAACGCTTCAATAAGGAATCAGCTTTTGCCAAGACGCTAAAATCACATCTTGGATGTATCATTTTCATACGCAACTCCCACAATAACTATAGCGTACAACGATGACGCATATGGGAAGCGGGGGAGGCAGCGGCGATGAAAAAAAGTCCGTTTAAGCGAATCTTCAAAGTGGTATTGCTTGTATGCGCCGTTTTAGCCGCGTCGCTTTTTTTGTTTGCTTGCGTCACACTGCTTGACGCCGGGACGTGGGACGCTTTCGATCCGGAAAAGATATTGGGGGCGGCGGAAACCACGCTGCTCTATGACGCGGAGGATCAGGAGATCGCAAGGCTTCACGGCTCGGAAGACCGCATCAGTATCCGTTTGTCCACCTTGCCGGATTATGTGCCGCAGGCGTTTATTGCGGCTGAGGACGCGCGTTTTTATTCGCACAGGGGAATCGATGTGATCCGCATTATGGGCGCCGCGTGGGAGGATATCAAAGCGGGCGGGTATGTCCAAGGCGCTTCTACCATCAGCCAGCAGCTCATCAAGCTCAGTCACCTTACCTCGGAAAAGACCATGACGCGAAAGCTTGAGGAAGCGGTGCTTGCTTATAAAATGGAGCAAACCTACACAAAAGATGAAATACTGGAAATGTATGTCAATTACGTTTACTTCGGCGGCGGATACTACGGTGTGGAAGCCGCGGCGCGCGGCTATTTCGGCATACCGGCAGAAAAGCTATCCATCGCGCAGTCGGCGATGCTCGCGGGTATTTTGAAGGCGCCTTCACGCTATGCGCCGCATCTTGCCTTGGAAGCGTCCACGAACCGGCGCAATCACATCTTAAACCTTATGATGGAACAGGGCTATATATCCCCCGAAGAATGCGCGCTTGCACGCGACGAAGGCGTGGAAATCATCCATAAGGATAAGGAAAGCTTTACGCGCGGCTATTATGTAAATACCGCAATCAGCCAAGCGGCCGATATTCTTCAAATCAATCGGGAAGCGCTTCTGACGGGCGGTTATCGCATCTACACGGCCTATGACCTAGAACTGCAAAGCGCCTGCGAATCTTTATTTCAGGATGAGGACTTGTTTGCGGCGCCGGATGTACAGGGGGCGGTGATCGTACAACGTGCCAATTCCGGCTATATCGCAGCGCTGGTCGGCGGGCGGAACAGCCTATCCGGAGAAGCTTTTAACCGCGCAACGGATATCCGCAGGCAGCCGGGTTCCGTGATCAAGCCGATACTCTGCTACGCACCGGCATTGGAATATTTTGATTATACGGCGGCGACCATGCTCTTGGACGAAAGGGAGAGCTTCGGCGATTATGCGCCCGAAAACTTTGGTTCACAGTACCACGGCTGGGTCACGCTGCGTCAAGCCGTCACGCAATCGATGAACATACCTGCGGTAAAGGTATTGTCGAGCATCGGCGTGAGCAATGCCAAGGATTTTGCAAAAAGCGTGGGGATTCAATTCGACGAAACGGACGATAGCCTAGCTCTTGCCTTGGGTGGCTTTAAATACGGTATTTCACCGTGGATGGCGGTAGGCGCATACAACGCGTTCGCGTCCGGCGGCGTTTTTTACGCGCCCACAACGGTACGCGCTATCATGGACGCGGAGGATCACCTTCTGTATCAATACGACGGAACCGGCGTCCGTGTAATGCGCGAGGAAAACGCCTATATTCTAAACAGCATGCTCCAAAGCGTCGTAAGCGAGGGTACAGGGCGCAGGCTTGGGGCGCTTGGGATACCGCTGGCGGGAAAAACGGGTACGGTGGGCGAAGGGGAAGGGAACCGGGACGCATGGATGGCGGCCTACAATCCGGAATACGCGGCCGTCGTATGGATGGGGTATGACGATTCCTATCAGGGCGTATTGCCGGAGGATGCGACCGGCGGAAAG
>JAQVRG010000072.1 GCA_028701165.1 Eubacteriales bacterium
CCAAAGCGCAGCGGCATCGACGTTTGCAAGCAGATTCGCAAGGAATCGCGTGTTCCCATTATCATGCTTACGGCAAAAGGCGAGGAGATCGACCGCATACTGGGGCTTGAGCTTGGCGCGGATGATTACATCGTAAAGCCCTTCAGTCCCCGCGAGGTTGTCGCGCGCATCAAGGCCGTCCTCCGCCGCACAAGCGAGCAGCAGCAGGACGCGGATGACGGCTGCGTTCGACGCGACGGGCTTGTGATCGATATCAAAAGCTATACGGTGACCTTGAACGGACATGCCGTAGTATGCACGCCAAAGGAAATCGAAATACTTTATCTGCTCGCGTCGAATCCCGGGCAGGTCTTCACGCGCGAGCAGCTTCTCAATAAGGTTTGGGGCTATGATTTTGCGGGTGAGACCCGTACCGTCGATACGCATATCAAGCGTATCCGCGCCAAGCTTGACAACACGGGCTTGGATTGGAGCATCAAAACCATCTACGGCGTAGGGTATAAATTTGAGGTCGAATAGATGCACAGTGTAATGTTCAGGCGCTTATTGATTGCGATCATCGTCGCTTTGCTGATCGCATCTTTTATGATGGTCGCCGGATATTCCTATTTCAGTGAAACGATCTACGCGGAATTCGCCAGCCAGGATGCCATAAGCAAGGAACAGATCATTCGCCTTGCCGACAGGTTAAACAACATGCTTCTGCTGTTGTCCGCCGTCGTCGTCCCCATGATCCTTCTTTTATGCGTGGTCAGCATACGGCAGCTTACCACGCCGCTGCACGATATGAGCGAAGCCGCCATCAAGATGTCCAAGGGGCAGTTCGATGTGCGGGTAGACGAGGATGTGCCGGGTGAAGTCGGCATACTATCCCGCGCGCTCAATTCGCTTTGCGACGTTCTTTCCCAAACCATTCACCAGCTCAGTACGGAAAGAGATCAGCTTGACGCGATACTCCAAAGCCTCACGGACGGCGTTGCCGTGACGGACGGCGTAGGGATGCTTACGCACTATAACGGCGCGCTCATGCGCATGTTTGGTGCGGTAAACGTGCAAAGCCGCGAGGAGCTTGTCTCAGACCCCACGATATGGAAGGCGTTTGACGAGGTCTATATTTCCGGCGAAGCCCAAACGATCACCTATCCCACTACTGCGGATCGAACGCTTTGGATCACCATATCGCCCGTTGTAAACGAAGATAAACAGCGCACCGGCGTCGTGGGTCTTTTCAAGGACATGACGGAGATGGAGCGCTTGGAGAAAATGCGCCGTGAATACGTCGCAAACGTATCCCATGAGCTGCGCACGCCGCTTACGGCGGTACGCGGCTTGCTGGAGCCGCTCTCCGACGGGTTGGTGACAAAGGAGGAGGACAAACAGCGCTATTATAAGATCATGCTGCATGAGGTGCTCCGCTTATCCCGCTTGATCACCGACATGCTGATGATCAGCCGTTTGCAGTCTGGAACGGAATATATGGAGCTTTCCAGAGTGGATATGCAGGAGCTTATCCGCGATCTTGCCACAAGCTATTCCGCAGCGGCGGAGCAGCACGGCATCGAATTGATCGTTGACGCGATGGAAGCACCCGACGCTTTGACCGATCCCGACCGTATCGAACAGGTTTTGATCATCCTTTTGGATAACGCCATGCGCTATACGCCGGAGGGCGGCAAAATATCTATAGCCCTGCGATGCGGCAAACGCCTTTTGGTAAGCGTGACGGATACGGGCTGCGGCATACCCGCCGAGGATCTGCCGCATGTATTTGAGCGCTTTTATAAGGTTGACAAGTCGCGCAACGAGGGCGGAACCGGCCTCGGTCTTTCCATAGCGCAGTATATCATGGAAAAGCTGGAGGAGAAGATATGGGTGGAAAGCGAAGTCGGCAAAGGAACCAGCTTCACTTTTACGGTCAAGCGCTTTGAAGCGAACGCCATACAGCTTGGACCTGCCGCGCAGACCATCACCGTACATGATAAAGAGCAGGATACAGCCGTCGAGGCGGATATGCTCAACGCTCCCTTCGAGGTGATCCAAACGCCGGAGAAGAAAGAAAAGCCCGAAAGAAAGATAAAGGAGAAGAAGAAAAAGTGATCGATGGCTGCACGCTTTGCCCGCGAGGCTGCCATGCGGATCGAAAGGAACGCGCCGGCTATTGCGGCGCGCTTTCCTTGCCCCATGTCGCAAAGGTTATGCTGCACCAATGGGAGGAGCCCTGCATCAGCGGCGTGAACGGCACGGGCGCCATTTTCTTCTGCGGCTGCAACCTGCGCTGCGTGTTCTGCCAAAACCATGCGATCAATCACACCATGACAGGCCGGCAAATGGATGCCTCATTATTAGCGGAAACCATGCTCGCCTTACAAGCGCAGGGCGCGCACACGATCGATCTTGTAACCCCGACGCCGCATGTGGATGTGATCATACCGGCGATCAAGCAGGCGCGAAGCGCGGGGCTGTTCCTTCCCATAGCCTACAATACAAACGGTTATGAAACGATAGAAACGCTCGATAGGCTTCACGGCTTCATCGATATCTATCTGCCGGATCTTAAGTATGTCACACCCGCCACCGCAGAGCGCTATTCCGATTGCGGCGATTACTTTTCCTTTGCGGCTCCCGCAATACAAGCCATGTACGAACAGGTGGGGGAGCTTACGGTTGACGAAAACGGCATTGCGCGCCGCGGTTTACTCATACGGCATCTTGTTCTGCCGGGCGCGGTAAGCGAAACGCGCCGCGTGCTGGAATATATCGCCGCCACATTTCCCATAACAACGCATATTTCGTTAATGGGTCAATACGTTCCCATGTATAAAGCGGGGTTGTATCCGCCGCTCGACCGAAAACTTTTTCAGCGCGAATATGCGCGCGCCATTTCTCACTGTATCGCCTTGGGCTTCAAAAATGTTTATATACAAAGTTTGGATTCCGCGGACGATTCCTATACGCCGCTTTTTTCATAGCGGCGGGCATATATGAACAAATTGTAAATATGATGTTTTTTTACCGTTTATACGCCAAAAGTACGAAAAAAAGCTTGCGCGCATCGATGTTTCGTGCTAATATGTCTGCAAGAGATAGTAGTTCTCAGTCATTCGGAGCAAAACAGCGTTTCTTCATTGTTTTTCCTCCAATAAAACACCGAAATCATCCTTTATCTGTTGATTCCGAATGACATGAAGACCCGAAAGCAATTTCGGGTCTTTTCTTTTGTGAATTTGTTATGTGTTCTTGTAGCGGCCATAAAAATAAAGTAGAATAGACAATGGATATTATCGTGATGGAGATGAATCATGCTGAATCGTTATGACGCCTTTTTCCAAGCCTTAAAGGAAATTCCGTTTGAAAAAGGGCTGATGATGCAAGCGCATACCTCATTCCGTATCGGCGGCCCTGCAAACGCGCTGTTCCCGCGGAACGCAAACGAGCTTTTGCACATCATGCAAGCCGCCGCGGCACATGAAATTGAACCTGTTATCTTGGGGAACTGCACAAATATCCTCGTAAGCGATAAAGGCATAGAGGAACCCGTCGTATTCATTGCAAACATGCTCTCCGGTATTGAGCACCAGGATACCGTTTTTACCGTACAGGCGGGAACGCTTCTTAGCACGCTTTCAAAGGAAACGCTTCGTATGGGTTATATGGGACTGGAATGGGCGAACGGCATACCCGGCGCCGTGGGCGGCGGTATCGCCATGAACGCGGGCGCGTACGGCGGGGAGATCAAGGATTACCTTACGGAAGTGACCTATATCGAAAACGGCGAATTACATACCGTCTGTCCGCAAAGCGGCGATCTTTCATACCGCCGCAGCGTTTTTACCGCGCCGTCGCGCGTCACGGTATCCGCCAAATTTACTTTGCAGCCGGACGACGGGTATGCGGCGGAGCGTATGCGGGATTATATGCAAAGAAGGCTTGCCAAGCAACCGCTGCAATATCCAAGCGCGGGCAGCGTTTTTAAAAGGCCGCAGGGGTTTTTCGCGGGCAGCCTAATCGAACAAGCCGGACTCAAGGGCGCCCAAATCGGCGGCGCAAGGGTCAGCGAACTGCACGCCGGCTTCATCATCAATACCGGCGGCGCGACGTGCGCTGACGTTTTGGCTTTGATCGCGCACATACAGGAGCGCGTACTTGCGCATAGCGGCGTAATGTTGCAGCCGGAGCTTAAGATTATTGGAAAGGGCGTATAGGAATGTATCTGCTGATCGTAACGGGCATGTCCGGCGCGGGGAAGACAAGCGTACTGAAGCGGCTTGAGGATATCGGCTTTTTCTGTGTGGACAACCTGCCCTGTGAAATGCTTCCGGGCTTTTTGCAGCTTTGCGAAAAAGCCACGACGCCCGTAGAGCAGGCCGCCGTGGTCATGGACAGCCGCGAGCGCGCGTTGGGCAGCGACTTTCAAAACGCGCTGGACGCGTTGGAAGCGCAAAAGGTGCATTATGATATCATTTTTTTGGATTGCAGCGACGAGGTGTTAAGCCGCCGCTACAGCGAAACGCGCCGCAGGCATCCGCTTAACCCGCAAAACATACAAGACGGTATCCGGCGCGAGCGAGAGTTGCTCACAGCCTTTAGGCATCGGGCAAAATTCGTGGTCGATACGACCCATTTAACGCCGGTAGAGCTACAGCATATGCTGGAAGAATCCTTATCCCTAAAGGGTAACGACAAGTTCCTTCTTCTGATCGAGAGCTTCGGCTTTAAGCATGGCGTACCCATTGAAGCCGATTATGTATTCGACATGCGCTTCACGGAAAATCCCTTTTATGAGGACGAGCTTCGTTCTCTTTCCGGAGTCGATGCGCCTGTGCGCGATTTTGTAATGCGGGACGCGGATTTTCTCTATCTTTTGGATACGGTAGAAACCATGATTCGCCGCTTGATCCCGCGCTTCATGGAGCAGGGCAAGCACAGGCTGATGATCGCCTTCGGCTGCACCGGCGGCCGTCACCGTTCCGTGTGCGCGGCGCAAAACATCTACGAGCGTGTCAAGGATACCTACAGCACGGTCGTCATCCATCGGGATACGATCATTGAGCGCAACGATATTCAAAGCCGATAAGGAGCATCGCCGTGTCTTTTTCCTCTTCTACAAAAGATGAGATCGCCAAGCGCCGCGTCAAAAGCAAAGCGGAGCGCCTTGCCATGCTTTGCGCGCTGACGCACACGGCGGGGTCGCTGACGCTCGGCCGCGGCGTCGGCATCCAATACATTACGGAAAACCACAGCGTCGCAAAGCTCATCGCGTCGTTAGCCTCCGGCTTATATCATGTCGAAGCCTCCTTGGCCATTCGAGAGCAGGATCGTTTGAAATCGCGCAGCGTCCTCGTCCGGCTTACCGGCGCGGATTGTGAAAAATTGCTGCGCGACGCCGGATGTCTGCCAAGCGGGGACGCGGAGCAGGCGCTAGGCAGCATACCGGAAGCGTATCAAAACGACGACGCCAGCGTGCAGAGCCTGCTGCGCGGCGCGTTTCTCGGCTCCGGCTCCGTCGCAGCGCCGCAAAAGGGCTATCATCTTGAGATCGTCAGCAAGCACGAAGGCTTTGCGCAGGAGCTTTGCGCGCTGTTCAACCGCTATGAACTGAACGCGAAATGCGCGCGCCGTAAGTCCAGCTATATCGTCTATATCAAAGAAGGGGACAAGGTCGCCGATTTTCTTCGCCTTCTTGGCGCCTCCAACAGCACGATGGGATTCGAGCACGCCCGCGTCGTGCGCAACGTGAGCAACAACTTGAACCGCCAGCGCAATTTTGAGGACGCCAACATGCAAAAGGCGGCCAAGGCCGCTGCGCAGCAGTTGATACAAATAGAAAGTATCCAAAAGACATGCGGCCTTGCAAGTCTACCCAAGCGCCTTTATGCGGTTGCGGAGGCTAGGCTCAACAATCCGGAAGCGACGCTTACCGAGCTTGCGGAAATGCTGGAGATCAGCAAATCCTGCTTGAATCATCGCTTTATGAAGCTTGCGGCCTATGCCGCAGATCACGAGGATAGGGAATAGGAGGGCGATCCGCTTTGGGCAGCTTCACGCACCTGCACGTCCATACGCAATACAGTCTTCTTGACGGCGCGGCAAGGATCGACGATCTTGTTGCGCGCGCCAAGGCGCTTGGTATGGATTCGCTGGCGATCACGGATCACGGCGTTATGTATGGCGTGATCGATTTTTACAAGGCCTGCATGGCAAACGGCGTCAAGCCCATCATCGGTATGGAGGCTTACGTTGCGCCCAATTCCCTGCATGACAGAGAAGGCGTGCGCGATTATGCGCATCTGATCCTGCTATGCAAAAACGAGCAGGGCTATAAAAACCTCGTTAAGCTTTCCTCCATCGCCTTTATCGAGGGCTTTTACTATAAACCGCGCATCGATTACGATCTGCTAGAACAGCACCATGAAGGGCTGATCTGCCTGTCCGCCTGCCTTGCGGGCGATATACCTTCCTATCTGTTGCAGGGGCAGGATCAGAAGGCCGAAGCGCTTGCCCTTCGTTTACAGGGCATGTTTGGGGATGATTTCTATATCGAGCTGCAAAATCACGGCCTGCCCGAACAGCAGATCGTGCTGCCAAAGCTTGCGGCGCTTGCAGAAAAGCTGCATGTCAAAACGGTCGCCACAAACGATATCCATTATGTCAACAAAGACGACGCAGAAGCGCAGGACGTGCTTTTATGCGTGCAAACGCAGAAAAGCGTGCAGGACGTAGGGCGCATGAGCATGCAGGCGGAGGAGTTTTATCTCAAAAGCGAAGAAGAAATGCGCCAAATGCTCTTCCACTATCAAGACGCCATCGAAAACACGGCGGAGGTAGCGGAAAAATGCGATTTGACCTTCTCCTTTGGCGAACGGCATATGCCGAATTTCACGGCGCCGGACGGCCTTGACAATTCCAGCTATCTTCGAAAGCTCTGTGAAGCCGGCCTGCGCCGCAAAATGCCGCAAGCGGATGACGCAGCGTGGGCGCGCCTGCGCTATGAAGCCGACGTGATCGAACAGATGGGTTTTGTGGATTACTTCCTCATCGTTTGGGACTTCGTGGACTTCGCGCACCGCAACGGCATCTTTGTAGGTCCCGGACGCGGCAGCGGCGCGGGCAGCCTTGTCGCCTACGCGCTGGACATCACCGACGTCGATCCCATCAAGCACGAACTGATCTTCGAGCGTTTTTTAAACCCCGAGCGCATCTCCATGCCGGATTTCGATATCGACTTCTGCATAGAGCGCAGGCAGGAGGTGATCGATTATGTGATCGCCAAATACGGCGAGGATCACGTTTCCCAGATCATAACCTTCGGTTCGCTCGCCGCCAAGCAAGTCATCAAAGACGTAGGACGCGCGCTTGGCATGGCCTACGGGGATGTGGACAAGATCGCCAAGCTTGTGCCGGGCAGCATGTTAGGCATCACCTTAAACAAAG
>JAQVRG010000073.1 GCA_028701165.1 Eubacteriales bacterium
GAGGAAAGCAAGAACCGCCAGATGCGCGGCAGCTACCGCCACGAGATCGACAAATTGAAAAACAGACCCGTCGACGCGGCATTTCTCCCGCTCGATCCAAGACAGGAGGCGCATTATGCCGACGGGCTTCTCTATTTCTTGTCAAAAGTGGATACAAAGGCCGTCTATCCCATGCACTACTGGGAGCAGCCGCAGGTGATCGAACGCTTTCTGCACGACTATCCGCAGTATCGGGGGATCGTGAAGGATACGGAGCGCATGAAATAAAACGGGTTAATACTATCGAAAACCTCCTTGGGGGATTGTTAAGGGGCGCACCCCTTAACGTGCAACCGAATCTGACGACATGCGCGTCAGATTCGGAAGGCCTTGCTGTGCAAGGCTTTCCCTGCAATTTACAACGCCCGTGAACGAAGTGAACAGTTGTAAATTGAAACCCTCGGCAAAGGGCGAATGGCCTTTGCCGAATTGCGAAATCGCTATGCGATTTCAATCTGGCACATGCGCATCGCGTCAAGCGCGTTAAGGTGGCTTTCGGGCGTTACGCCCGCGCAGCAGGACGCGTCCACGATGATGGGCGTTTCAGGCAGGAACGCCTTTAACAAAAGCGCGTTGCTGATGACGCAGATATCCGTGCACAAACCGACGAGCGTGATGCTCTCGATGGGCGACGCGGCGTTCTCCGCGGCGAGCATCGCGCCAAGCGCGGCGCTGCCAAAGGTCGGCTTGTCGATGGGCGGCGTCGTGACGAGCGCCGCGATCGCCTCGTTGATCTGCCAGCCGTCGCTGCCCGCGATGCAGTGTGCGACGGGCAGGCGTTTGCCCTCCTGCGTTTGCAGGTAGCTCTCGTGATGCGTGTCCCGGGTACAAAGCACCCTGCCGTCAAAGCGCTTGATCTTTTCGATCACGTTGGGGAGGATCTTCACCGCCTCCGGCGTGCCGAGCGCGCCGTCGATGAAATCCTTTTGCATATCCACTACGATCAAATATTTCATTTTTTCATTTTCCTTTCATCGCAAGGCCGCGCGTAAGCGGCGCGCAACCGTCTACAGCGTGTCGATACCCAAAAGATTCTTGGCGAGTATGCCGATCAAAAAGGAGATCAGCGCCACGGAAAGCGAGATCACCGCCATTTCGCCGAAGCGGCGCAGGAAGGGTTCATCCTTGGCGACGGAAATATAATAGTTGAAAAACAGGATGATCAAAAGCACCATTGCGATCATCGTAGCAAAGGCGGCAGTGTACATGTGCGTCGGGAAGAGAAGATACGGCGCGACGAGCAGCGCCACCGTAACAAGATACGCGATGCCCGTATAGGCGCTGGATTTGAGCGCGTTGGGATTGTCGTCCGCGCGTTCGGCGAGGTAGTTGGACGCGGCCATGGAAAGCGTTGCCGAAACGCCCGTGATGATGCCGGTGAGCGCGACAAGCCGCGTGTTGCATAGCGCGAACGTTACGCCCGCGATCGCGCCGGTCAGCTCCACAAGCGCGTCGTTTAAGCCCAGCACCATCGCGCCCACATAATGGAGGCGCTCCTCGTCGAGCATCTTCACAAGCTCCGCTTCGTGCCGCCGCTCGTCGGCAAGCACCTTGGCGGCGGCGGGAAGCTCGGCCTGCATCTTCTCGTAATCGGCCTGCGCGAGCTGTTCGCCCTTGTGCATGCGCTTGATCATAAAGGTAAAGCCCAGCAGCACGGTCAACAGCTTGCTCCAAAGCATTTTCGCGCCGTTTGTGTGCAGCGTTTCGCCCAGCACGGATTCCCAAAGCGCCGCGTGCTCCGCCTCGTCCTTTGCCATATGCGAAAGAACGGCGCTGTTCTCCTCATTCTTTTCACGTTCCGCCATAAACGCGTATAGGATCGCGCCCTCGCGCTCGTCGAGCTGCGCTTTGCGCACAGCCGCGAGCAAAGACGGGCTTAGCTCCTTTTTCTCCATGGTATCCATGATCGCACCTCCACTATCTATATTGTAACGAAAAGCAAACGCAAATTGTGGACGGGCATGCCCGTCCACAACCATGTTACCGCATTTTACCGTAAAACGCAACGTCCCGGGCGCGCGATACGCGCGCTTATACGCCGAACATGCAGAAGCGGTTGCGCCCGCGTTCCTTCGCGCGGTAAAGCGCCACATCCGCGTTGTTGATCAGGTCGAAATCGTTGTTGCCGCCCCGCGCGCGGGAATCCGCGCAGCCGACGCTTACGGTCACGCGCCCGTAGGGGGAGGTCGCAAAGGACATGCGCTTATCGAACACCTCGTCTACGATCGCCTGCCCGACAGCCTCCGCGTCGAGAGCGGCGTCCGCGCTCACGGCGATGAACTCCTCGCCGCCGTAGCGGGCGATGAACAGGCCGTACCGGCTCGAGAGGCTGCGAAAGATGTCGCCAAGCTCCACAAGGCATCGGTCGCCCTCCACATGGCCGTAGGTATCGTTGAAGATTTTAAAGATATCGATGTCGATCATATAGACCGTTACGCGCGCCGCGTCGGTCAAAAGCTTCGGATGCAGCGTTTCCATGTACGCGGTGAAGGCGCGGCGGTTGTTGAGCTGCGTCAGCCCGTCGATAAGCGCCTCGCCGTAGAGACGGCGGCGCGCGTCGATATTTTCCATGCGGACGGTATTGATCATATGCGTGCCGACCATGGAGATTACATAGCAGACCCAGCAGTTGGTGATATCGATCTCATAGTGCGCCACATCCTTGAAAAGCAAGGTCAGCACGGAGAATACCGCGCATACCGCGAACGCGAAAAGGCGTGTAAACAGCGGCGTGGTGATAAAGAGCATGGGCATGATGATGAGGAACACCATATAGAGGTTCGCGTTGCCGTTGCGGGTGTAAAAAATGCCGAGGTGCATGCCGAAAGCCGCCGTGACCAAAACGATCGCGCAGGCGGTGGCCATTTGGTAGGCGCGGCGCTTTCCCGCTTTGGTAAAGGCGATCGCGCAGATGAGCGCGTAAGCGATAAAGTACGGCGGGTAGAGCGTCTGCATTCGGTAAAGATACGGGAACAAAAAGGCGAACAGCGTCATAACGCCCATCAGCCCCGCGCCCAGCACGGAAAGCTTTCTGAGCATGATCAGGTTTTCCTTGTTGACCGCGTCGCGGTTTCTTGCAAGGAAGGAGCAAAATTCGTCGCAAAAAAGAAAGCGCCGAAGATACTGCCTTGCTATTTTCACAAATCGCATTCTTTTCAAACGGAAGGTTTTACCGGGTTAAATTTGGCAAAATATGACAATTGTTGATTCCTGCATTATAGCACGGGAGGCGCGGTAAGGCAAACCCGCGCGGCATGATATTTTCTTACGCCTTCAACGGATAGGCGCGCCGTGAAGAAAAAGCTCGAAATCCGCGCCCGCGCGTGGTATACTGGCCAAAACAGCTTTCGGCGTTTCTGTATCAAACGCCGAAGCCTTTTTGGTTTCTAAGGATTTTTATGAAAAAAAGAACGTTTTACACCGAGGTCGCCTATCTTGCGGGCGTCGTTTTGCTGGCCTTGGGGACGGCCTTTATGGAGCGCGCCGATTTCGGCATGTCCATGGTCGTGGCGCCCGCGTATCTTCTTTATCTTAAGCTGTCGCAAACGCTGCCTTTCTTTACCTTCGGCATGGCGGAGTACGCGCTGCAGGCGGTGCTTCTGCTTCTTATGACCGTCATACTCAAAAGGGCGAAGTTTGCGTATCTGTTTTCCTTTCTGTCCGCCGTGCTTTACGGCCTTGCGCTCGACGGCGCGATGGCGCTGTTTTCGCTGCTGCCGGGCGCGCAAACGGCGGAACGCGCCGTATGCTACCTTTTGGGGATGCCGCTTTGCGCCATGGGTGTGTCGCTGCTGTTCCACACCTACATTCCGCCCGAGGCTTACGAGCTGTTCGTTAAGGAGATCGCCTTAAAGCGGCACGCGGATATCCATAAATGCAAAACCGCCTACGACTGCGTAAGCTGCCTTGTAGGGATACTCATGTCCTTTGCGTTTTTCGGCCTTTGGCATTTTGAGGGGATCAAGCTGGGCACGATCTTCTGCGCGCTCATCAACGGCACGCTGATCGGCGGGTGCACAAAAACACTCGAAAAGGGCTGGAATTTTCAGGACGCGCTGCCCTTTCGGGGCTATTTCACATGACGGCGGAACGCGCCCCCCTTCCCCTTTTCCCCCATTTCTATTATAATAAGCGAAAAGAAACGAACGCACAGGATGAAACATTAAATTAGGAGGATATGGCTATGCTGTATGGTGATTTTCAAGGGATGAAGCTTTCCCGTCTGGGCTTTGGCACCATGCGCCTGCCGCTTGTCGCGGGCGCGAAGGACGGCGCGATCGACGAGGCGCAGGTTGCTGAAATGGTGCAATACGCCATCGAACACGGCGTTAATTATTTTGATACGGCGTATCCGTATCACGGCGGGCTTTCCGAGGTGGTCGTCGGGCGGGCGCTGAAGCGGTATCCGCGCGACGCGTTCTACCTTGCGACCAAATACCCCGGCCATCAGATCAGCGACAGCTACGATCCCGCCGCCATATTTGAAGAGCAGCTAACGAAGTGCGGCGTGGACTATTTTGATTTTTACCTGCTGCACAACGTTTGCGAAAACTCCATCGGCGCGTATACCGATCCGCGCTGGGGGATCATCGATTATTTCTTAGAACAGAAAAAGAACGGCCGCATACGGCATTTAGGCTTTTCCTCGCACGCCGCGCCGGATACGCTTCGCACGTTTTTGGACGCGTACGGGGACAAGATGGAATTCTGCCAGATCCAGCTCAACTATTTGGACTGGACGCTGCAAGACGCCAAGGGAAAATACGAGCTGCTTACACAGCGCGGCATACCCGTTTGGGTGATGGAGCCCGTGCGCGGCGGGCGGCTTGCAAAGCTTAACGAGGCGGACGAGGCGAAGCTGCGCGCGCTGCGCCCCCAAGAGAGCGTCGCCGCGTGGGGGTTCCGCTATTTGCAGGCGCTTCCCAACGTGAAGATGATCCTAAGCGGCATGTCGAACATGGAGCAGATGGAGGATAACGTAAAGACCTTCTCGGCGGAAGCGCCGCTTAACGAAGATGAAACGCAGGCGCTCTACGCGATCGCGGACGGCATGCGCAACACCGTTCCCTGCACCGGCTGCCGCTATTGCTGCGACGGTTGTCCCATGGGGCTGGATATCCCCCTGCTTATCCAAATCTACAACGATATCAAGGTCGCGCCCTCCATCACCGCGCCTATGCGGCTTGAAACCATGCCGGAGGATAAGCAGCCCGCCGCCTGCGTCGGCTGCGGCGCGTGCGCGGCGGTCTGCCCGCAGCACATCGATGTGCCGCAGGTTATGCAGGATATGGACGAGGCGCTCAAGGGCATCCCCAAATGGTCGCAGCTTTGCAAGGAGCGCGCGGCCGCGGCTGCGGCGCTGCGGGCAGGCTCCAAATAAGCCTTTGCACGCGGCGGCGCCCGTTTGACAAGCGCGCGCCGATATGGTAGATTGATGCTGCATCAGGCGGAGGTGTAAGCATATGCACGCATTGGTTCTTCAAAGCGATTTCGGCAAGGCGGACGGCGCGGTATGCGCCATGTACGGCGTGGCGGAATCCGTGCAGCCGGGTCTTCGCATCTTCGATCTTACGCACGAGATCGAGCAGTACGATATTTGGGAGGGCAGCTACAGGCTCATCCAAACCGTTTCCTTTTGGCCGGAGGGGACTGTGTTCGTGTCCGTGGTGGACCCGGGCGTGGGCTCCACAAGGCGCAGCATCGCGGCGCTCACAGACGACGGGCATTACATCATCACACCCGACAACGGCACGCTCACGCACGTCAAGCGCCTTTGCGGGCTCAAGTGCGTGCGCCTGATCGACGAGACCGTGAACCGCATGCCGCACGCCGTCGATTCCTATACCTTTCACGGGCGCGATATCTACGCCTTTACCGGCGCGCGCTTGGCGGCGGGGGTCATCCGCTTTGATGACATCGGCCCCGAGATTCCGCAGGACTCGGTGGTAACGCTGCCGCTGATCGACCCGAAAATGCAGGATGGCGCGATCGAGGGTACCATCGACGTGCTGGATATCCGCTTTGGCAGCATTTGGACGAACATACCGCACAGCCTGTTTAAGGAGCTGCATATCGACTACGGCGAACGCGTGCAGATCGAGATACGCAACGACACGCGCGCGCTCTACAGAAACGTCATGACCTTCGCCCACTCGTTTGCGGAGGTATTTGTGGGCGAACCGCTGGCGTACATCAACTCCTTGGATTATCTCGCGGTTGCGATCAACCAAGGCTCGTTTGCGCGCGCATACAGCATCGGCACCGGCAACAGCTGGCATATCCGCGTAAGCCGCTCCCCGTTCTAGGTATACTACGGCGCGATCGAAAAGGGTTGCGTCGATAAAAAGGAGAATCAGGAAAATGTGGAAGGTTAGTGTAAAAACCATCGTTGCCATCGGCATCGGCGCGGCGCTCTTTTTTGTGCTGGGACGCTTTGTGGCGATCCCCAGCCCCATCCCGAACGTCACCATCAGCATCCAGTACGGCTTGCTTGCGTTTATGGCGGCGCTCTTTGGCCCTATCGCGGGATGCCTGATCGGCTTGATCGGCCACTTCCTTATCGACCTTAGCTGGGGCTGGGGCATTTGGTGGAGCTGGGTGATCGCGTCCGCCGCGTTCGGCTTCCTCATGGGGCTTCTTGGCAATCGCACCCGCCTTGCCTTCGGCCAGTTTGGCTGGAAGGGCGCTTTGAACTTCAATCTCGCGCAGCTCATCGGCCACGTGGGCGCGTGGCTCGTGATCGCGCCCGTGCTCGATATCCTCATCTACAGCGAGCCTGCCAACAAGGTGTTTTTGCAGGGCGCTGTGGCAAGCGCGAGCAACGTCGTCACCACGGCGATCATCGGCACCATCCTTTGCTTTGCTTGGGCGGCGGCGATCCCCGATAAGGGCAGCCTCAAGAAAGAATAATACGGACGGAAAAACGAAAAGGGCTGTGGCGCGCGGCGCGGCGGCCCTTATCGTTATCATATGATGGACAGAAAACCGATCATCGAATTTTCGCACTTCTCTTTTCAGTACGACGCGCAGGCGGAACCGACGCTCTGCGACGTCGATTTTTCCGTGTTCGCTGGCGAAAAGATACTCATTGCAGGCCCCTCCGGTTCCGGTAAATCCACGATCGCGCACTGCATCAACGGCTTGATCCCCTTTTCGCTGCGCGGCGAGATGCAAGGCAGCCTGAAGCTAAACGGCGTGGAGACGCGGGAGCTGTCGCTCTTTGAGATCTCCAAGACGGTGGGCACCGTCTTGCAGGATTCCGACGCGCAGTTTGTCGGC
>JAQVRG010000074.1 GCA_028701165.1 Eubacteriales bacterium
GTATAGGCGGCATTGGCCATCTGCCACGCCGCTTTGCCGACAGCTACCAAAAACACCCGGCCCGTAAAGCTTTTGCCGGATAACGCGCGCATAACGGCCGCGTCCGGCAAGGCGGACTGAATCACCGCGTCTATGATCTTCTGTGCGTCCTCGCGCATGTAAATACCTCCCAATGTAAACTTCTATTCTTCTTTTTCGATCAAGCTTGCGTAGATACAGGGATTGCCCTTTCGGAGGCTGCACTCGTTGCAGTTCGTGGCGTTGCAGTGCGCCGTCATGCAGTCATAGCAAAGCTCGCAGCCGGGAATATAGCAGCTGGAGGAAACATAAAGATTGGCGATCTCCGGATGCGGCCATACCATATCGCAGCCGCACACCGCGCAATGCAGCTCCTCCGCCTGCTCCTCGGGCGCGTTGATCGTATCATCGGCGGAAATATACCACCAGTCGACCAAGCGGCGCGCCTGCATCGCGGCAAGTCCCGCGCTCTCCACCTGCTCGACCGAGGCGTTCATGGGACAAGAAAAATGAAACTCCTTTTCCTCACCTGCCGCCGTTTTCACATAGCCAACATATTCTCGCATAGTTCTCTCTCCGTTGCTCGTTTATTCGCCCACGCAGCGTTCGATAGCGGCCAGCTCCGAAGGCGCGAAAGGCATAGGTGCAAGAATGCCAAGATTCTCCTTGATCTGCGACGGGTGGGACGCGCCGATCAAAACGCTCGTTACCGCGCCGTCGCGCAGTACCCAGCGCAGCGCCATCTGCGCAAGGCTTTCTCCGCGCGCGCTTGCGACGTCGTTGAGCAAACGAATGCGGCGCAGCGTTTCCGGCGTCAGGTTCTTTTCGGTAAGATACCGTCCGTCTCGCCCGATGCGGCTGTCCTTGGGCACGCCGTCAAGATAGCGGTTCGTCAGCAAACCCTGCGCCAGCGGGCTGAAGGCGATGATCCCCTTCCCCGCCGCCTTCGCGGCGTCCTTTAAACCGTTTTGCTCGATCGTCCGATCAAATATGGAATAACGGCATTGGTTGATGACGAAGGGACAGCGAAGCTCGTGTAGCAGCGCGGACGCTCTTTGCATGGTTTGGCCGTCGTAATTGGAAATGCCGATATATAAGGCTTTCCCCTGCCTTACGATATCCGAAAGCGCCAACATGGTTTCCTCCAAAGGGGTCTCGGGATCGGGACGGTGGTGATAAAAAATATCCACATAGTCTACGCCCAGCCGCCTAAGGCTTTGGTCAAGACTCGCCATTAGGTATTTCCGGCTGCCGTGATCGCCATACGGCCCCGGCCACATATCATAGCCCGCCTTGGTGGATAAAAGAAGCTCGTCCCGATACGCGTGCAGGTCTTCTTTTAGGACGCGCCCAAGCGTCGTTTCCGCAGCGCCGTAGGGCGGGCCGTAATTATTGGCAAGATCAAAATGCGTGATACCGCTGTCAAAGGCGGTAAAGCAAAGGGCGCGCGCGTTGTCATAATCGGCGTTCGCGCCGAAATTATGCCAGAAACCCAGCGACAAAAGCGGCAGCTTCAAGCCGCTTTGCCCGCAGCGAACATACTGCATGGTATTGTATCGCGCATCGTTTGCCGAATAGCCCATCCGTGTCCTCCTATACCCTTTGCGCAAGATAGGCAAGCGCTTCTTGATAGCCCGCAAAGCCCTTACCCGTAATGGTTTTCTCACACGCCATGCCCGCGTAGGATACCTGCCGGAAGGCTTCGCGGGTTTCCACCGCCGAAAGATGCACCTCCACCGCGGGCAGCGCCACCGCCTTCAGCGCGTCGAGGATCGCAACGCTCGTGTGCGTATAGGCGGCCGGGTTGATGACGATCCCGTCCATTTTGCCGTATGCCTGCTGGATCGCCGTCACAAGCTCTCCCTCGCTGTTGGATTGGAAGCAGGTAACGTTGAGGGAAAGCGCGCTTGCGGCTTCCCGTATATAGGCCAGTAAATCCGCATAGGTCTGCCGCCCATAGATCGCGGGCTCGCGTATGCCCAACATATTTAGGTTTGGGCCGTTGACGACCAATATGTTTTTCATTTGGCTCCTTTTTTATGCTTTATTGCGCGGCGTACCAAAGCGCACCGGCTGAAAAGCGTTCCCCGTATATACGGCGAAACGATTGCCGCCAGCCTGCTTGGCTTTGTACATGGCAGCGTCCGCGTTATGGTATAAATCCTCAAAGGTATCTGCGGTTCGGCCTGTATACGCGACGCCCACGCTTGCGGAGACCGCTATGGTATACGTTTCGTCGCTGATGCTTTGGTTAAGCTCGTCCACCAGCTGCTGCACCTTGTTCTCTATCCAATGCCGGTTGCTGATCTCATGGAAAAAAACGATAAACTCGTCGCCGCCGATGCGCGCCACATAATCCTCGCGGCGCAGAACGCTGCGAAGCGTTGCGGATATGTTCATCAGCAGTCTGTCGCCATAGGCGTGGCCAAGGGTGTCGTTGACCGCCTTGAAATGATCGATATCGATGAGCACCATGGCGCAAAGCTCATCCGTATCCTCCAAATACGCGCCGATGTCCCGCTCCGCTGCGCCGCGCGTGTACAGCCTTGTAAGCCCGTCCGTATCCCGCTGCCGCTTGATGCGGGTCTGATAGCGAAGCTCCTGCAGCTTGTTTTGCGTATGGTGGCGCGAGGTAAAGCAGCTAAGAATAAAGAAGGCGACGGCGCTCAAACAATCGAGCAGCGCGCCGGCATGCCCCTTCTGGAGAATGTCGCTTGCGCAGAACAAAAGCGTAATGCAAGCCCAAAATAGCGTGAGCCGCCCCGGTCTATCGAGAATGAACAGGGTGGACGCGACCATAATGGTACAAGGCACCGCGGCGTTGCCCTCCGGATACGCAAAAACGCTCAAGTAGATCGTCGTAACAAAGGCAAAGAAAAGCAGCGCATAGTAAAAGGAAATGGGGAAATCGAATTGCCTGCGTATCGTCATGGTGCAAACCAACCTGCCGATCAAGCATATGCCAAGCAAAGCCAGATACGCCAGCCGCCCCGGGCGCACGACCGGCAACAGGAACGAAAGCAACGCCAAAAAAACGCACATTACGACGCCAAAAAGGCAGAACGCACTACATTGGGTGCAGTTGATGACGTTCAGCTGCGTTTTGAACTGCCTGAACATGTACGGCGGCGTTTTCCCGAATAAAAATTGCCGGATAAGGCGTGCAAGCAAGCCTTCGCCATGCGGTTTCTGCGTTTCGATGGCGGTTTCCCTCCTGCTTCAATACTATTTTATTATACCGCATATAAACCTAGATTGCGAGAGGATTTGCGTCATATTGCAGAACCGCTTACGCCCGTGTTATAATATGTTTAGGGTTTTAGCGAAATCCGCCGATATGGAGGCCCCCGCTTGCATAGAGACCGTCGCAGAAAAACCATATGCTTCATCTTCTTTGCTTTCACGCTGTGCCTGAGCGTAGGATGCGCGCAAAGCAAGGCGGCAGACGCTATGCTACAGGAGATCGTGCAGGAGACGCTGCGGGAAAGCGCGCAGACCGCGCCGCAAAAGCCTCTGTCCACAACGGCAGCGCCCGCGGTGAGCTTTGACCCGGCGGCGATCCGCATGCCCAAAGCGACGGGCGAAACCGCAATGGAAAAAAACGGCGCGCACATGGACGCCTCCAACACCTCGCAGGGCTATGTGATGGTGCGCTGCGACGCGGATGATTCGATCCGTAAGGTCGGCGTTTCGACCGCTGACGCTACATATTATTATACGCTTCCTAAAAACGGCGATTTTATTACCTGCCCTTTGCAAATGGGAGATGGACGTTATACCGTACAGGTGTACGAACAGATTACCGGCACGCAGTACAGTCCATTATGCAAATGGACGCTGGACGTAACCTTGGACGACGATACCATTCCCTACCTTTACCCCAACCAATTTGTGGATTATGAGGCCACCGACCAAGCCGTGCGCGTTTCCTTTCAGCAAAGCGCGGGCGCAAAAACCGATCGGGACAAGGCAGACAAGCTTTTCACCTATGTTGCCAACGAGATTGACTATGACTACGACAAAGCCGCGACGGTGCAGGAGGGCTACCTTCCCTTGCCGGATCGCACGCTTTCCGAAAAAAAGGGGATTTGCTTTGATTATTCGGCACTTTTAGCTACCATGCTTCGCGTGCAAAATATCCCCGCGCGCTTGCAGATGGGCGAGCTTTCGCCCGACAATATTTATCACGCATGGAATCTTGTGTGTATCGACGACCTATGGTATTTGATGGACGCGACCCTCTACGGTGAGGGGTATAAGGACGAAAACTATACCGCCGTCAAGAACTACTAACGGATAAAGGCAGGAGAAAACGATGTCCAACACAAAGAAACCCGCTTCCCTTCCGCCTATCGAGGTGGCGCTGTTCTGCGAGCAGGCGGCCATGCTGCTCTCCGCCGGCATCCCGCTTAGCGACGGCATGGAAACGCTGTGCGCGAACTATAACGCCGGCGCTTTTGCCGCCGTATTTGAAAGGATCGCCAACCGCGTCAAGATATCCAAGCTGCATTCGGCGCTGAGCGAGGCGGGCGTTTTTCCGGCGTATATGACGAGCATGGTGCGCATCGGCGAACGCACAGGCCGGCTCGAGGAGGTTCTTCGCATGCTCTCCCGCTACTATACTTGGGAGGCGGAGATCAACAAATCTATCAAAAACGCGGTTCTCTACCCCGCGATCCTCATCATCATGCTTGCCGCCGTCATAGGCGTTCTGATCGTGACGGTGCTGCCCGTGTTTGACAGCGTATACGCGGGGCTTGGCATGGCTGCCTCGAGCGCGGGCGGCGGCGCAGCGGCCGGGCGCGTTACGCTGCTTATCATCGCTGTGGCGCTGACTTGCCTGATCGTGATACTGCTGCTGCTGCGTACAAGCGCGCGCGAGCGGGTGCTCGCTTTCCTTTGCGGGATCTTTCCGCCGCTCGGACGCGCCGTGGGCAGGCTTGCCGCCGCCCGCTTTTCCTCCGCCATCGCCATCATGCTAAACGGCGGCTATGATATCGATGAAGCATTGCGCTTGGCTACGGACGTCGCGCCCGACGCGCGCTCCCGCGCCGCAACACAGGCTTGCCGCGCGGCCATGCAGGAGGGCGCGAGCTTTGCCGACGCCGTCGCGTCGCTCGGCTTCTTTGATCCCCTCCATAACAAAATGCTGATCGTCGGCGAAGCCGCGGGACAGCTCGACACCGCCATGGAAAAGCTCGCGGATATCTATCAAGCCGAAGCCGATCAGGGCATTTATTACCTTGTTTCCCTCATTGAACCGCTGCTTGTAGCGCTGCTTTCCATCGTGATCGGCGGCATACTCTTATCCGTTATGCTGCCTATGCTCAACGTACTTTCGGCCATGCTCTAAGGGGAGGATTGCCTATGTATACACGGCAAATCGCAAAACGGCGCTGGGGGCTTGCGCTCCCCGTCCTTTTGTGCGCCGCTGCGATTCTTCTTGCGCTATCCTCCATTGGGCGCGTGGATAAGGGCGGCGCCGCCGAACAGATGGCGCAGCTTAAACGGGATATCCTTCACGCCGCCGTCACCTGCTACGCGATCGAGGGCAGATATCCGCCTACGCTCGAGTATCTTTGCGACAGCTACGGCGTGCATGTGGACGCGAGCCGCTATATCGTCACCTATGACGTTATGGGCAGCAATATCATGCCTACCGTTGCGGTTTTAAGGAGGGGCGTATGGAAATGAAGCGCTCCCTTCCCTTCTCCGGCCGCGTGCGCGGCCTGTTCACCTTCGCGCTGCTGTGCGTGTACGCGGTGACCGCGTGTTTGCTGCTGCTTTCGGGGTTACAGGTGTATCGCGGCGTAAAAAACAGAGCGGACGCCAACTATGACAGCCGCACGGCGCTCGCTTACGTTTCCGCCAAGCTTAGAAGCGGCTGCGCTGTTTCTTGCTCCGGGGAGAACGTGCTGATCCTTACCGAAACGATCGAGAAAGAAGCCTATAACACTTATATCTTCTGCCGCGACGGGCAGCTTTGCGAATATTTTGCAAGCGCCGCGCGCGCGTTTGATCCGTCCTTGGGCGAACCGATCGCCAACGCCGCCTCTATCCGCGTAACACGCGACGGCGCGCGCGTCGATATCCAGCTTACAGACGCCGCGGGCGGCACGCGCGCCGCCTGCTTCCGCGAACGCACAACCGGGGAGGTAACGCCATGAAAAGACGCGTAGGCATAAGCCCCGTATTGGTGGAGATGGTATTCGTGCTTCTCTTCTTCGCGCTTTCGGCGACCGTCGTGGTGCAGCTTTTGGGCGCCGCGACCGCCATGAGCCGCCGAAGCCGCGAAACAAGCGAGGCGCTCGCCGTCGCTGCCGCCGCTATGGAAACGCTGCTGTCGGATCCCGCAGCGCTCGCACGGGGCGATACGCAGACCGAACGCGACGGGTACACGGTGGAAGCAAGCGTCGTACCGTCGTCCTCCGCCCAAGGTACGCTTTACACGGTCGATTGTAAGGCGTTGAAAAACGGTCAAACGATACTTTCCCTGCAGGGCAGCCGTTTCGTCGGCTCTGAGGAGGCGTCATGAACAACCGTTTACCCTCCAACGCCGGGGTGGGCGTAGCCTCCATCCTGCTGATCGTCGTGATGCTCTGCATGACGGTGTTTGCGTCCCTTTCGCTGCTTACGGCAAAGAACGACGCGACGCTCACGGATAAAACCGTCGCCTATACCCGCGCCTATTACGCGGCGGACGCAGACGCGCAGCGCATCATCGCGGACGTCGCCGCGGCGCTTTCCGCCGGCACGGCGCTGCCAGCGGGCGTTGCGCGCCAAGGGAACGCGCTCTCCTTCTCCGTTCCCGTAAACGAGTCGGCCGCGATCCTTGTAACGCTGCACGCCGCGGACGAAGGCGGCGTGATCGTGGACAGCTACGGCGTAAGTACGATACAAACACAGGTGATAGAGGACGAGCCTCTCAACCTTTGGCGATAGAAAGGAAACGGCAGCATGAGCGAACCCAATAAAGAAATACCCGATATCCGCGCGATACTCAAGGCGGCGGTCGATAACAAAAGCTCGGACGTGTTCGTAGTCCCGGGCGCGCCGATGACGCTCAAGACGGACGGGCTTGTAGCACCTACGGACGGCGCCGCGTTAAAGCCGGACGAAACGTTTTTATTGGTGCGGCAGATCTACGACATGGCGGAGCGCAGCATGGATACGCTCACCATGACCGGCGACGACGACTTTTCCCTCTCCATGGCGCAGCTCGGACGCTTTCGCTGCAACGCCTATAAACAGCGTAATTCCTATGCC
>JAQVRG010000075.1 GCA_028701165.1 Eubacteriales bacterium
CGACAGCTTTCGCACCTATTTCCTCGCCGAAGATCATTGGAAAATGCTCGCGCGCGGCGGCGGCGTTACGCTGATGATCTCCATTTGTTCGGGTCTTTTGGGGGTTCTGCTGGGTATACTGCTCTGCGCGCTGCGCTTTCGCAGACCCGCGCCCGTGTCCGCTACCGTCGCGGGGTTCATCCGCGTGATACAGGGTACGCCGCTGGTGCTCATCCTCATGCTTCTTTATTACGTCGTTTTCCCGCGTCACAGCTTAAACGGGTTGCTTACGGCGATCCTTGCCTTTGGCCTAAGCGCAGGCGTCGACGTCGCGGAGGTTCTGCGCAATGGCGTCGAAGCCGTCGATCCCGCGCAGTGGGAGGCGGGCGCGGCGCTCGGCCTCAGCAAAGGCAAGACCTTCCGCGCCGTCATCCTTCCGCAAGCGGCAAAGCATTTTATGCCGCTCATGATCGACGAGTATGCGACGCTGATCAAGAGCACCTCCATCGTGGGCTATGTGGCGGTGCAGGACCTTACCAAGGTCAGCGACATGATCCGCAGCCGTTCCTATGAAGCATTCTTTCCTATCGTCTTTTCCGCGGCGATCTATTTTTTGCTCTCCTTTGCGCTGACGATGCCGCTGCGCCGTTTGGCAGGCCGCATCAATCCCGAGCCGAGGCCGCGCACGCTTAAGGGGGTGAAACGTCTATGATCCATGTCGAAGAACTCAAGAAGAGCTACGGCGCGGCTACGCCGCTCAAAAGCATCAGCGTAGACGTAGCGCGCGGCGAGATCGTTTCCATCATCGGGCAGTCCGGCGTGGGTAAAAGCACCTTTTTACGCTGCCTCAACGGTTTGGAGAAGCCGGACGCGGGGCGCATATGGATCGACGGCGTCGATCTGCTCGCGCCGAGTACCGATCCGGATGCGATACGGCGGAAGGTCGGCATGGTGTTCCAGTCCTTTAACCTGTTTCCGCATCTGATGATCGTGGAAAACGTTATGCTCGCGCCCGAACGTCTGCTCTCGCTTACCCGGCAGGAAGCCTACGACGACGCTATGCGCCTGCTGCGCTCTGTCGGTTTGGGCGAAAAGGCGCTTTGCTATCCCGACGAGCTTTCCGGCGGCCAGCAGCAGCGCGCGGCGATTGCGCGGGCGCTTGCGATGAAGCCGGACATCATCCTCTTTGACGAACCAACAAGCGCGCTTGACCCCACGATGGCGGGCGAAGTGCTCGCCGTCATCCGCAGGCTTGCCGCGGAGGGTCTTACGATGCTGATCGTCACGCATATGATGCAGTTTGCGCGCGACGTCAGCACGCGCGTGCTCTATTTCGACGAGGGCGTCGTTTACGAAGCGGGTACGCCGGAGGAGATCTTCGAACACCCCAAGCGTGCCAAAACGCGCGCTTTCGTACAGCGCATCCAATCCTTTGCCTATACGGCGCACACCAAGGATTTCGATTTCTTAGCGCTCAACAGCGCCGTCGAGGCGTTCGGACAAAGCCAATCACTCACGCGCAAGCGCATCAGCGCCATGCAGCTCATTTTTGAAGAGCTGGCGCTGAACCTTTTACTGCCGGCGCTGCCAAACGAGAACTTCTTGCTAACCTTTACGGCCTCCTACGCGCGCCAAAACGACAGCATACAGCTCGAATTCCGTTATCCCGGCGCGTCCTTTGATCCCCTCCCCGCACATCCCGAATCGCTTTCCGCAATCCTGATCGCGCGCATGACGTCCGCCTACAGCCACAGCTTTGAAGACGGCGTCAACACGATCCTATGCCGCTGTTAGCGTTTTCGCAAAGGAATAGCGCAAAAAAGTGCATTCGGGCAGTTACCGATAAGACGGTAGCAGAACATACTCAATAGGGCAGCCGCCATACATGGCGCTAGGCAAAACCCGTTAAACGGGAGCAGGCACGCTTATCAACGGCGGGCAAAACGCGTTCGTTTTATCGTCGACAAGGGCGGCCGGCTTTGCTGTCCCTGCAAAATGCGTCTGTAATTTCCCCGCCAAACGGGAATATCAAGCACGCCGTATACCTTTGCTCCAGTTAATGATCGAAGCATACATCAGCACCAGGCTTTCGCTCAAAAGCATACCTCCGACAATATCGGAAAGCCAGTGGACGCCCGAGAGCAGTCTGCCCAACACCATCAAAACAGTAAAACCAGCAAGCATATACTCGACTGCCCTTTTCGCGTTAGAGGGTTTCATCCGCCGACGCAGCTGCATAATGGCAGTTGGCATAACGCACAGAACCAGTAAAGTGGTCGAGGATGGGTACGAGGCTTCAAGATTCCCGTTGATCAGCACAGGGCGAAAGTTGATTGCAAACACTTCAAAGAAGCTGTACGCCGCCATCACGATTATATAGAATCCGCCCAAAATAAGGATGTCCGCATCCACCTTGCACAGGCTTTTTCTTTTGATAAGCTGGCTCAGCCCAAGCATCGCAAAGCCCAGCGCGAAGATTATGGGTACAAATCCAAGCCAGTCAGTAATGGTATAAACCATCATGTGCACCCCTGTAAGACCATGAAAAAATCCGTTGAGCGAAGCAAATCCGACTTGCGAACCGTTAGGTCCGATGGGCAGGACGTCAACAAACTGAAGAGCAATGGTCCATAACAGAAAAAGCAGGAAAAAGAAGCCTGATAGGCAGAGCTTCCCGCGGTTGGTTTTCATAACTTTTTATCCGTCCCTTATGTTTGTATTTGGCTTTCACCTAAATACAATGTAGCGGATAAGAGTAAACGCCGAAAGAATTGACCCGTCACATACGGGATACGATTCGTGTCATGCCCATTTTATCAGCATAAGCGCTTTGATTACTAAGAATACAAACGTAAACATCGAGACATATGGCTCCAAAGTAATCATAAAGAGAAGGGTGGCTATCGCACTCAAACCCAAAGAGAGTTTGCCTTTTATCTTTCGCCAAAGCTGGGGCTGAAAATTTTGAAGCGCCAAGGTCAGCACCCCGCACATAATGAGGCTGATAATCATTATCAGATACGGAATTGTCACATAAGCAGGGGTTACCGTTGAAAACAGCGGAACTTGTTTAATGATATCCCCGTCTTTTCTTCCAAACAACGGAAGGAACAAAAACAGCGCCATCGCACAGTCTAGCAATCCAAATACAATATCCCTGAAATGCTGAATTTTCTTATCTCTGTCCTCTTGCGCAACATTTAGGATTTCTTCACCGGACAACAAGTCATCCAATGATATATTGAAAAACCCAGCCATCGCTTTCAAGGAATCTATACTTGGGTAACCTCTTCCCGATTCCCATTTTGATATGGCTGTTCTCGATACATAAAGCTGTTCTGCCAACTGCTCTTGCGTCATGCTTTTTTGCTTTCTCAATTCCTGCAATTTCTTGCTGAATTCCATTTCATCACATCCCTATAAACTCTGATTTGCCGATTCGCTATGATGAATATCTTAGCATAGCCCGATGATCATTTCTACCTAAATCGACACGCCTCGCCGTTTAGGGAGGCGGTGGGGATTTTCAATTCCAAGATCGTTTTCTTTTCCGCAATCTATTGCAAAACACCATTTTCGTTCGTGGCATTTGATGAAATGGTTACAGCGGTATGCGTTCGCACGCCCAAGCAGATTGACATTTTCTATGCCCCCGTGCGGATACTCCCCGCATCCTTGTTCTATAACCCGAAAAACGGAGAAACGGCATCGCTCGAAAGCCATGCCGTTTCTCCAAATACAACGCTATGCTGTTTTATTGCACCGTCCCGTTGGGACTCTCTTCTTCATGATTATATGTTTCAGTCTTCCTTGAAGGGCATACGCTCCAGCAGCGCCGCCTGCTCCATCGCCTTCATATAGGCAAGCCCGCGCACGGCGCAGGCCTCCTGCGAAGGGTAGGGCTGACATTCGGAGGTGATGTAGCCCGTGTAGCCCGCGTCAAGCAGCGCGTGATAATACGCCTTGAAATCGATACAGCCCGCGCCCGGATAGCCGCGATTGGAATCCGAGAAGTGCACATAGCCGATGAGATCGCCGCTTTGCCGCACCGCCTCGAAGGGCGCCGTCTCCTCGATATGCATGGAGTGCGTATCGATATGCAGCTTTAAGCGGGAAAGGCGCAGCGCTTCTATAAACGCGCATACCTCGGCTAAGGTGTTGAGATAGTTGGACGTATATTGATGGATGTTCTCGATCAAAAGCGCGCCGCCCACCATTTCCGCGTAGTCGTTGAGCTGCCCCAAGCCTTCGCCAAGGCGTGCAAGGTACGCCGCACGGTGCTGCGCATCGGGGATGTTGCCGCGCATGCTGCCCACCACGACGGGACAGCCAAGCGCCGCGCCAAGATCCAAGTGCTCCTTAAGCCTGTCCACCGCCCGCTGCCGGACGGATATGCTGTCGTCCGTCAGGCAGAGCTTGTTGATGATGATCTCAAGGCCCGTGCAGATGCAGCAGTAGGCTAAGCCGTTATCCTTCGCCGCGCGCAGCATTTCGTTCACGTCCTTCTCCTTGGGATCGTGGATATACAGCTCCATCGCGTCGTAGCCAGCCTTGGCGGAAGCCGCCGCAACCTCGTTTATCGTGCCGCGAAACACGGCCGGAACCCGTTCCGGCAACGCCTCCAGCGCGCATTGTACGCCGTATCTGTACATACTGTCCCTCATCCTCCAAGATACGCTTTTTTAACGTCTTCGTTCGCAAGCAGGTTTTCGCAGGTGTCCGACATCACGATCTCGCCCGTCTGCATAACATAGCCGCGGTTCGCCGTGGAAAGCGCGATCTTGGAGTTCTGCTCCACAAACAGCACCGTGGTGCCGTCCTTGTTGATATCGTTGATCGCCACGAAAATCTCCTTGACGATTAAGGGCGCCAAACCAAGCGAGGGTTCGTCCAGCAGCATCAGCTTGGGGCGCTGCATAAGCGCGCGGCCGATCGCAAGCATCTGCTGCTCGCCGCCCGAAAGCGTGCCGCCCATCTGCGTGCGCCGCTCAAGCAGGCGCGGAAAGCGCCGGAATACCATGTCGAGATCCGCCTTGATGCCGTCCGCGTCGCGGCGCAGATACGCGCCCATCTTAAGATTTTCCTCGACGCTCAGCTTGGAGAAGATGCGCCGCCCCTCAAGCGCCTGCGCGATGCCGAGCCCCGCGACCTTATGGCCTCCAAAGTTCTGTATCTCCTGCCCGTTAAACAGGATTTTGCCTTGGATGCCCTTACGCTTGGTCAGACCGGAAATGGATTGCAGCGTCGTGGTTTTACCCGCGCCGTTGGAGCCGATCAGCGTCACCATTTCCCCTTCGTCCACATACAGGCTAATGCCCTTGACGGAATGGATGTTACCGTAATAATAGTTGAAATCCACCAGTTCTAGCAGTGCCATTATTCATCACCTCCAAGATACGCGGCAATGACCTCGGGATCGTTTTGTATCTCCTCCGGTGTGCCTTGGGCGAGCAGCTTGCCGTTGCACAACACATAGATGTAGTCGCTGACGTCCATGATGAGCTTCATATCGTGCTCTACCACAAGGATCGTTACGCCCATATCCAGTATCTTTTTGAGCAGCGTGTCAAGCTCCGCCTTTTCCGCTGTGTTCATGCCCGCGGCAGGCTCGTCGAGCAGGATGATCTCGGGCTCGCTTGCAAGGCCGCGTATGATCTCCAACAGCCTTTGCTTGCCGTAGGAAAGGCTCGCCGCCGAAGCGTACGCATAATCCTCCAGCCCTACAAAGCGGATCAGCTCATGCGCCTTCTCCAGTATGCGCGCTTCTTCCTCGCGCTTGCGCTTGGTGCAGAAAAGCGAATCCCAGAAATTGGCCTTGAGGTGGGATTCCATGCCGACAAGCACGTTTTCCAGCACGCTCATCTTCCAAAAGAGGTTGATGACCTGATAGGTGCGCGCGATACCGGCCTTGCAGATTTGGAACCCGCGCTTGCCCTCAAGATGCTCGCCGTTTAAGATGACCTCGCCGCTGGTGGGAACGTAAACGCCGCTGATGCAGTTGAAAAGCGTTGTTTTACCCGCGCCGTTCGGGCCGATCAGAGCGGTGATCTTGTGCGGCTCTATGCGGATGCTGACTTCGTTGACCGCTGTTAAACCGCCGAATTTGATCGTAACCTTGTTGGTTTCCAGCATTATGCCTCACCGTCCTTTCCGCCTTCGTCCGCCGCGGCTGCGACTGCGTTCGCCGCCGCCTGCTCCTTAATCAATTTTCTTCGCTTGATGGACACGGCCGCGTCCTTGATGCCGCCGTAAATGCCGCCGGGGAGCGCTACGATGACGACGAGCAGCAGCACGCCGTAAAAGAGCATCTGGTATTCCTGCAAGGGACGGATGCACTCCATCAGAATCTCAATGCTCGCAACGCCCAGCACCGTACCCACAAGGGACGCCGTGCCGCCAAAGAGCAGCATGGTCAAAAACAGTACCGACTGCTTCTGCATCGAGGTCTCGGGGCTGATGTATTTGATAAAATGTACATACAGCGCGCCCGCAAGCCCCATCAAAAACGCGCTTACAGCGAAAGCAAGGATTTTGTTCTTGCGCACATTGATGCCCATGCCGTCCGCCGCGTGCGTGTTTTCACGGATCGCGGTAAAGGCGCGTCCCGTGCGGGAATTGACGAGCGCGGTTTTCCCAAGCAGCACGAGGATCACGAACACCATCAGGAAGAAATACCACTTGATGTAGTCGTCGCCCAAGAAGTTGATGCCCACCACGTTGATGCCCTTGAAATCCTTGGTGAAGCCGCCGGGCGAGCAATAGAGGAAATAGTAGGTGATCTCGCCGAAGGCTATGGTAGCGAGCGACAAAAAGTGGAACTTCAGCTTGGAAGCAGGGTACGCAAGCAGTGCGCCAATCAGCGTAGGCAGCAGCGCGCCGCAGGGTATCGTAATGTAAAGCGGCAGGTTAAAGTACATGTTCAATAGGCCTGTCGTATAGGCGCCGATGGTAAAGAAAGCGGCGTGCCCGAGGGAAATCTGGCCGCTGTATCCAAACAGCACGTCCAGTCCCGATACCGCGATGATGTAGATGAGCATGATGCAAAGGATCATCACGGGATACTGGTTGCCCGCCACCATTTTGGTGACAAAGGGCAACACCGCCAGAAACACGCCTAAGACGATCAGCGCCAGCATCTTCTTGTTTTTCGTTATATTCTCAAAGGGATTC
>JAQVRG010000076.1 GCA_028701165.1 Eubacteriales bacterium
CCTAGGAACAGCGTGAAGATCGCAAGAACCGGAAAATGCTGCATCATCCTCTCAGCCTCCTTATCTCGCGCGCGTCCAGCGTATTGTATTCCTCGCGCATGCGCACCACCAAGGACAGGGCAAGCGCCGTCACGCACGCGCCGATGACGATGCTTGTAAGCGTAAGCGCCTGCGGGATGGGATCGACGAAGAACATGCCCGGATCCAGCTCGTTCACCGTAAAGATAGGCGCCGTACCGCCGGGATTAAACCCGACGCTCACGATGAGCAGGTTCACGCCGTAATCCACGATGCTCAAGCCGATCACGATCTTGATCAGATCCGTTTTGAAAATCAGGGTGTAGAACCCCAGCACGATCAAAAAGATCGCCGCGATATAATTCACAAGAATCATTCGTCCAACACCTCGCTTACCTCGCCTTCTATATCCGCATCCGGCGAAAGGATGCTGAGCATCATCAGGATCAAAAACGCGATGCCCGTAAGCACCTTAAAGCCTACCGCAAAGTTCATATAGGATATCGTGCCGCCGCTGAAAAGCTCGCCGCGGTTGCCTATGGTATAGAACACGTTCTGCGCAAACGATCCGCCGGAAAAAATGCCGATCAGCGCAAGCGCAATATAGAGGATGGCCGCGACGGATTCGCAGTTGTGCAGCACCTCCAAATTGAAGGTTCGCATGGCCGTCCTGTAGCCGTAGGCAAGGTAGATCATCACGACCACCGACGCCACCAGCACGCCGCCTTGAAAGCCGCCGCCGGGGCTGATGTTGCCGTGGAGTATCACGCAAAGGCCCATGACCAGCGCGATCGGCGAAAAGATATCCGCGCCCGTGCGGGCGATCACATGCCGTTCCTTATAGAATTTTTTGCCTGCCCTGCGTTCTTCGGCTAGGGCGGCTTTTTCCGTCAAGGCTTCCTTTTCTTTGATTTCCTCGCTCATGCCTCGCGCGCCTCCTTCCTGCGTTTGTTTTCACAGTTGCTACGACGCAGTATCACCATCGCGCCCGTGATCGCCGTAAAGAGCACGAAGGACTCGCCCAGCGTATCATAGCCTCTGAAATCGAACACGACCGCCGTGACGGCGTTTGTCGTGTTGGTCTTGGACAGATCCTCCATAATGATAATAGAAGCTGCGCCGTCCGCGTCGGAAAGGTCGTAGCTTTCGGGGTTCTCGTAGAGCTCCGACACGTCGATGGAAGCCGCCGTGTTGGTCGAAAGCATGTCGGACATGCCCTGCCCCGCGTAAAATCCCGCCAGCAGCAGCACCGCAAGCGCAATGACCGCGACGGTTTTCTTTACCTTACTCATTTCTTACCGCCCTCCTTTGTCTTGCGCAGCGTGATCACGAAAATCACGGTGGTAAGCACAGCGCCGACCGCCGCCTCCGCGATCGCCACGTCCGGCGCTTGCAGCAGTATGAATTCCAGCGCCGTAAAGGCGCCCGTCGTGCCCAAGGCGATGATGGACGAAAGGGATTTTTCAAACTGCACAGCCAGCACGGCCGACACCACGATGCCGATAATGACCAGCGTATTGAGCACGAAGATGATGTTACTCGTCATACGGATCGTCCTCCTTAAAATCGTCTATGACCATCGGACGCTTGGGTCTAAGGCCTCTGCGGTATGCGCCCTTACAGAGCGCGTGGCCGCTGATGGGATTGGTAAAGAGCACAAACGCCATCACCACGCCGATCTTTACGGCCATGGCGGCGTTCTTCTCCACGCATATGGCGTAAAGAAGCGTGCCGATCGCCACGCCGATCACGCCCATCGTGGCGATGCAGGTGCTCGCCTGCATGCGGCAGTAGGTATCCGGCATACGGATCACGCCGATGGTGCCGGCAAGCGCGAAGAACGCGCCCACGAAAATACAAACGTCAATGACGATACGCAATGCAAGGCTCATAGACGGCCTCCTATATAGCGGGCGATCAGCACGGTGCCGATGAAGCCCAAGAGCGCAACCACAAGCGCGATATCCAAATACCCGCTGCGCCCGCTGTAAACGGCATAGAGCATCAGCGCCGTGGTGAGGAGTATTTCGATAGCGTCGGCGGTCAGCGCACGGTCAACGGCGTTGGGGCCTTTGATCATGCGCATAAACAGCAGCAGCGCCAGAAACACGAAAAAGATGGCAAAGATCAGCAGTTCCGTCATCATAGCCTATATCCTCCCGATCCATTTTTCCAGCCGGCCCTTGATCATTTCGCCGGCCGCTTCACGATCCGTGGTCTTCACGTCGAGCCAGTGGATATAGAGCCAAACCTCTTCCTCGCCGTTTTCGCCGCAGCTCTCCGCCGTCGCCATGGTGATGGTGCCGGGCGTAAGCGTGATGGCGTTTGCTAAAAACGCGAGGCCGTAATAGGTGTTGCGCTTGGTGGGTACGCGGATGACGCCGGGATTCACGCCCATATCGCGTTTGAACACACGTTTGGCGACGTCCCAATTCGCCTTGACGATCTCGCTGAAAAGCACAACGAACCAATAATAGATCAGTACGAAAAAGTGAATGGGATTAAAGAAATAAAACGCGTTATCCTTGACGAGCATCCTTCCCGTAAAGCACCCCACGACGATCGCCACCACGGCGCCCGTGATCAGCTCCTTGGGATCCGTAGACCATGTGAACAGAATCCACGCCGCAAAGCACATCGCCGATGTGCCCACGATCGCTGCGATCCTATGTCCTTTCAGACTCTTTGTCCGGCCTTCCAAAGGTACACCCCCCCTTTTTATTCGGTTTGCAAATTGCTTTTGATTATTCGATTTCCACGCTCTCCACCGTGAATTCCGTGCCGGAGAGCAGCTCGAGATTCGCGCTTTGGCAGCGCGGGCACCGGATGCTTCGCTTTTCGATCACGCTTTTTGCGCCGCAGTCCCGGCAGCGCACCGTTGCCGGCGTTCTCGTTTCCGTGATTTTCGCGCCGCAGGCAATCGTGCCCGCGCTCGCTATATCAAAGTAAGACCGCACATAGGCCGGCATAACGTCCGAAAAATCGCCCAGCCGCAGATGAATGGCAAGTATGCGCTTGGCGCCGTTCTTCTCCGCCGCATCCAAAGCGATTCGCAGGATGCTTTGCGTGATGGCCATCTCGTGCATAGCTATCTATCCAAGCAGCTAAAGCACGGATCGATGCTCGCCACGATCAGTCCCGCGTCCGCGACCGTGTTGCCCTTTAGCATCACGGGCACCGTGGGCGCGTTGCGGAAGGTCGGCACATGGATGGAAACGCGGGCGTTGGTCTGCCCGCCGTCCGAGACCACCTTATAGGTAAGCTGACCGCGCGGCGCCTCGTGCCGCACCACATATTCGCCCGCGGGCACCTTCGGCAGCTTGTTGCCCAGATTGATGGGGCCCTCGGGGAGCGTATCGAGCGCCTGCCTTATGATCTTCATGCTTTCATAGCACTCCAGCACGCGCACGACCGCGCGGGCGAACACGTCGCAGGAAGGCCACACGGGTATGTTAAAATCAAACTCGTCATAGCAGGCGTACGGCGCGTCCCTGCGCACGTCGATGGGCACGTTGCTCGCTCTTGCGTGCGGCCCCACAGCGCCTAAGCGTATCGCGTCCTCCGTGGTCATAACACCCACGCCCTGCGTACGCATGGCGATGGTTTTATCCGTAAGAAAGATCTCCTTAATGCGATCCAGCGCGATCTCCATTTTGAGGAGGCCCTCCATGACGGAAGCGCGCATCTCGTCGCTGACGTCCCTGCGGGAACCGCCGATGGTCACCATGGCGTAGTTGACGCGGTTGCCGGTAAGCGCCTCCAAGAGATCCATTACGGCCTCGCGCTCGTTGAAGATGTGCATGAACAGGCTGTCGTGCCCGATGATGTGCGCCGCGATCCCCAACCACAGAAAATGGGAATGCAGCCGCTCCAGCTCCTCCACGATCACGCGGATGTATTGGCCGCGCTTAGGAACCTCCGCCTGCATAACGCCCTCGACGCCCATGGCATAGGTCAGCGCATGCGAATGCGAACAGATGCCGCATACACGCTCCACCAGCACCAAGGTCTGGATGTAATTGCGCTCCGTAGCCAGCTTTTCGATGCCGCGGTGGTTATATCCCACGAACACGTCCGCGCCGGTGATGACCTCGCCCTCCACATAAACCTTCGCATGAATCGGCTCCTCAAGCGCCGGATGATAGGGGCCAATGGGTATGATATAGCTCATAACGCCTCCTAATATGGATGATGCTTTATCGATAAGCAAATCGAGAAAATGAATGCCTTACGAAAATATTATACGCATTTCTGTGTATCTTTCAAGGGTTTTGCGAAATTTAGGACGTAATTTCAGCAAGTAGTTGAATCGACAATCCCGTTAATTCTTTAACAATATATTTCTTTACAATGCCGCTCCGCCGTATCTTTCCAATCGTTTTCCAAACAGCGCCGCCTTGCTCTTTTCCATTTTTTCCGCCTTGTTTTGAAAACTTTTTTCTTGAAAATTATTTTCTTATTCGCCGTTCTTCATATTCCTTTCCACCGCACATACCGCCAAAAGCCCCGCTGCTTTGGCGCACGCAAGTTTCTATACACGGGACTTGCTTTTATGCTATACTGAAAATCATCCATCACATCTATTCATGCGATTACAAACGCGGGAGGATTCTATGCAAGGTTTCCGTTTACAGAACGGCATGCTCTTGGGCGCGGCCTCCGCCGCGACGCAGATCGAGGGCGGCGACCGCAACAACAGCTGGTACGACTGGTATAAGCGCGGCAAGATCAAGGATGGCAGCGATCCCGCCGTCACGACCGAGCACTACGCGCGCTTTCGTGAGGACGCGCAGCTCATGCAGGAGCTGGGGCTGCAAACCTATCGTTTCGGAATCGAGTGGAGCAGGCTTGAGCCGGCGCCCGGACGGTTCGACGAAGCCGCGACAGCGCATTACCGCGAGGAGATACAGGATATGCTTTCGCGCGGGATCAAGCCGCTTTTGACGCTGCATCACTTTACAAACCCGATGTGGTTTGAGAACATGGGCGCGTTTACAAAGCGCGAAAATGACCAATACTTCCTTGCGTTTGTCGAATACGCCGTGAAAAGCTTCGGCGATCTGGTGAGCGAATACATCACCGTCAACGAGCCGAACGTCTACGCGCTGGGCGGCTACATGACCGGGGAATGGCCGCCGGGCGTACGCTCCTTCGGCCTGTACCGTAAGGCGCTCACCCGCATGGCGGCGCTGCATATCCAAAGCTACGCGCTCATCCACGGCGTCCGCGCATCCATGGGCTATGACGACACCAAGGTGAGCTTTGCCAACCATCTGCGCGTGTTCCAGCCGAAAAACCCGCGCAACCCATGGCACCGCTTCTGCACATGGTTCTCTGAGAAGTCCTTTCAGGGCGCCGCAACGCGCGCCATGTGCAAGGGTGAGGCCACTTTCCCGCTGTGCAAAGACCCCGCCATACGGCCGGGCGAATGGTGCGATTTTCTCGCCGTCAACTACTATTCCCGCTCCACGATCCACCGCCTGAGCAGCGATTTTGCCAAAGGTGTGCCCGTCAACGATCTAGGCTGGGAAATCTATCCGCAGGGTATCGCGGAGGTCGCACACTATGCCTACGCGCTCCTCCCCCGGCCTATCTACATCACGGAAAACGGCACCTGCGACAACGCGGACGCCTTCCGCGCACGCTATATCTATGAACATCTTAAGGCGCTGTGCGAAAGCGGCCTGCCCGTAGAACGCTACTATCACTGGTGCTTCTGCGATAATTTTGAATGGCTGGAAGGCGGCAGCGCCCGTTTTGGTCTCGTGCACACGGATTACGCGACGCAAAAGCGCACGGTTAAAAAAAGCGGCCGGTTTTACAGTGAAATCATAAGGAATCAAGGCGTTACAGAGGACATGTACGCGGCATATTGTCAAGTCGAATACAATCGAAACGAGGCATAAACGTATGGAAAAATGGTGGAAACAGCGCGTCGTATACCAAGTCTACCCCCGCAGCTTTCAAGACAGCAACGGCGACGGCATGGGCGATATCCCCAGCATCACCTCGCGGCTCGATTACCTAAAGGCGCTGGGCGTCGGTATCCTTTGGCTCAGTCCCGTCTACGCGTCGCCGGGTGACGACAACGGGTACGACATCAGCGATTATTGCGCCATCGACCCGCATTTCGGCACGATGGCGGACATGGACGCGCTGCTAAAAGAAGCGAAGGCGCGGGACATACGGATCGTGATGGATCTGGTGGTCAACCATACCTCCACAAGCCACGAATGGTTTCAAAAGAGCCGCCGCCGCATCGCCCCCTATACGGATTACTACATTTGGCAGCCGGGCAAAAACGGCAAAAAGCCTAACAACTGGACGGGCTTTTTCGGCGAGGACTGCTGGGTGTTCGACGAGGTGCGCGGCGAATACTATCTGCATCTTTTCGCAAAATCACAGGCCGATCTTAACTACCACAACGCCAACGTCGTCGAGGAAGTCAAAAACGTCATGCGCTTTTGGCTGGATAAGGGCGTTTCGGGTTTCCGGTGCGACGTGATCAACGTGCTGTATAAGGACAGTCTCGCCTCCTCCCGCAAACGGCTCATCCTCACGGGGCGCGAGCACTACTTGACGCTCCCCGGCACCCACGCGATCCTGCAAGAGCTGCGCCGGGACGTGCTTGCGGGCTACGACTGCTTCACCGTAGGCGAGACCTGCTTTGTAACGCCCAAGGAGGGCCGCGACCTGTGCGAGCCCGCGCGCGGCGAGCTTGATATGATCTTCAACTTCGAGCATATGGAGACCGATCAGTATTTCGTCAAATGGTTTCACCGCAAATTCAGCGCCCGCCGCTTGGGCGAAGCGCTCGCGCGCTGGCAAACGGCGCTTACATGGAGCGCCGTCTATTTTGAAAATCACGACCAGCCGCGAAGCGTCTCCCGCTTCGGTGACGACGGACGCTTTCACGACGAATCCGCCAAGATGCTCTGCACGCTGCTTTTAAGCCTGCGCGGCACGCCCTACATCTATCAGGGGCAGGAGCTTGGCATGACCAATTTCGATTATACGAGCATGGCGCAGCTTGACGATGTGGAATCCAAAAACATCGACCGCCTGCTCAAGCGCTTGGGATT
>JAQVRG010000077.1 GCA_028701165.1 Eubacteriales bacterium
AGGAAGCATAGCCGTTGCCGATGATGGAGTTGAGCTCCTTGTCCAAGCGGTTCCGCACGATCTCGGGCAGCGGATCGCCGTATATCGCATGCGCGCGCTTTTCCGCCATCCCCCGCAGCTCGTCGTTCGCGCCGGGGAAGGTGGGCGCGTAGGTGCTTTTTTCGGAAAGGAAGGGCGGCATAGCCTCGCACATGTCCGCGATCCTGTTGGGATTGTCTATCACGACCTCCCGCGCGCGCTCGCCCAAATAGGAAAATTCGTCCAGCATCTCCTCGGTCGTCTTAAAATAAAGCGGCGCCTGCTGCTCCGCGTCCTTGAAATCCCGCGCGCTCATCAAAACGGCGCGGAATATCGCGTCTTCCGGGTCGAGAAAATGCACGTCGCCCGTGGCGACCGTAGGCTTCCCAAGCGTATCGCCCAGCGCAAGTATGCGCCGGTTAAGATCGCGCAGGCCTTCGTCGTCCTTTACGCGCTCCTCGCGCACCAAAAACGCATTGTTGCCGATGGGCTGAATCTCCATATAATCATAGAAGGAGGCAATATCCATGAGCGTCTGCTCCGGCTGGTTTTCAAGCACGGCGCGGAACACCTCGCCGGCCTCGCACGCGCCGCCGACGATAATACCCTCTCGATACAGGCACAGCAGGCTCTTGGGGATGCGCGGCACCTTCTTCAAATGATCCAAATGCGCATAGGAAACAAGCCTGTATAGATTCAACAGCCCCGTATGGTTCTTCGCCAAGAGGATAATATGATAGCTCGCGCGCTTACCCTTTGCCTTTTCAAGAGGTATGGCGTCAAAAAGAGGCAAAGTCTCCACGCCTTCTTCCTTTAGATGCAGGAGCATCGTTCGCATCAGCGCCGCCTGTTTTTCCGCCTTTTGCGCCGCATTGCCCGTCAGCGCGGGCTTCTCCGCCTCGTGATGGCAGTCGCTAAACAAGCGAAGCGCGTCGGCATACGCGCGCCGTGGCGGAAATTCCAAGCGTTCGCAATAGGCGCAAAGCGTAAAGGCGGTTTCCGCGTCCGCCACCCATATGCCGTCGCCGGCGAATTCGCGCAATGCGCGGATCGCGTCATAAAGCACATAGGCATCCTGCACATCCGCTTCGCATAAGCCCGTTTCGCGTGTTACGTCTGCCGGAATGGGCATGCCCGTATCCACACAGACGCAGAAGGTATCGATTTTTCCCTCCGGCGTAAAGCGCTCCGCCGCGATCTGGAAAACGCAGGGAAGATCCAGCCCCTTCGCGGCCGTTATCGCTACGGACACAAAGGTTTTCCCCTCCCATTTACACAGCGTGCAATCGGGGCTGAGATACCCCTCCACGCCCAAGATCACCTTGATGTCCACGCCGTCCTTTTTCAGCTTGTTGGCCGCGTTCACGGCGGCCGGGAAGGCCTGCACCACACCGTGATCCGTAATGGCGACGGCCTTGTGCCCCCAGCGCGCCGCCGTCTTTACGGCGTCCGCCGGCTCTACCAGCGCGTCCATGCTGCTCATCTTGGTATGCAGGTGCAGCTCGACCCGCTTTTCCTCCGCCGCATCCTTGCGGTATACGGCGGGCGTTACCGCCGCGTCCCGCACGAGCAGGCACATACGCTTGAGGTAATTATCCATCGTATAGCTGCCGTGCGCGATCAGCCTGTCGCCCTTTTTCTGACATTCGGCAACGCGCGCGGCGACGGTCTTTTCATTGGGGTCTAAAAACAGCTTGATAGGCACGGCGCCGGTACGATCCGTTAAAACCGCCTGTAGGATCAGCCCGCCGTCCTTCTTTTCGCGGCTTTCCATAGAGAGAATGGTACCGCATACGGTGATCGTGCCCGCGTTCTCCTGCACGTCGCGCATGGAAAGCGCGCGCTCCAGCTTGGGCAGCGTTCGCCCGTAGATCAGCTTGCCCTGCGCCTTGGGGGGCTGTTTTTTCGCTTCCTTCTTTGGCGCGGCCTGTACAGCCCGCGCCGGCGTTCCCCGGCTTTCCCGCGCCGTATCCTTGTCCGTCTGCGGCGCGTCGTCAAACGTAAGCGACAGCGTTAAGGGTAAGCCAAGAACAGCCATAGCCGCCTGCGTATACTGCTTACAGTACGCCTCCACGCCGGGAATGTGCATGGCGGCCTGCGGTACGCGCGCACTGACGGCGTTTCCCGTATGCGACCAGCGCGCCGCCTTGAAAAAAGGCCGAAGCTGCGGCGCTTCCTCCAGCCACCTCTCGGCGATCGCGGCCGCGATCCCGTCAAAATCCGTTTGCAGCAGCCGCGCGGGCTCCGCATAGGTGATCGTTAAATCCAACGCGCACCCGGGCATCGCCTCCAAAAGCTTTTTTTCGAGTTTCTGCCGCGCGCCGGCGGACAAAAACGCGTCCGCCGTGAAACAAGCCCGAAGCTCGTTACGCCCGCGCGAATAGGATAGTTCCGTTGGTTGGATTTGTAATGCCGAAAAAATGCTATCTAACTGTGCGTCCATGCTTTGCCATTTCGATCAGCCTGCTGATCGCCGTCTCCGTTTCATATACGCCGCGCTGCTCGCCGTGCACAAACAGCATGGCTTTCTTACCGCGCTCGCCAAACGCGACGCCCATATCCGCCTCGCGCGCCTCGCCCGGGCCGTTGACAATGCAGCCCATCACCGCCACATGCAGCGGTTCTTCTATATCCGCAAGCGCCGCCTTCACACGCTCCACCACGGGCAGCAGATCAAAGCCCGTACGCCCGCAGGTGGGGCAGCTCGTGACCCTTACGCCGTCCGTCCTAAGCCCCGCAGCACGCAGGATCAGCTTTGCCGCGCCTACCTCCTGCAAAGGATCGCCCGTCATGGACACGCGAAGCGTATCCCCTATGCCCTCCATCAGCAACGCCCCCAGCCCCACGGCGGAATTGACGAGCGCCTCTTGCCCCGCGCCCGCTTCGGTAACGCCGATATGCAAAGGATAGTCGCTTCGCGCGTGCATCAGTCGGTACGCGGCGACGCAGCTTGGAACGTTGGAGGCCTTGAGCGATACCACGGTATCGTAAAAGCCCTGCGCCTCCAGGATATGAATGTGCCCCATGGCGCTTTCCACCATGCCCTCGGGCGTGGGACCGCCATATTTTTGCAGGACAGCCTTTTCCAAGGAACCCGCGTTCACGCCGATGCGAATGGGCACATGATGCGTCTTTGCGCAGTCCGTCACCATGCGCACGCGCGCGGCTTCGCCGATATTGCCCGGGTTGATGCGCAGCTTGTCGATCCCGTTTTCCATCGCCATGATCGCAAGGCGGTAATCAAAATGAATGTCCGCTACCAGCGGTACGCGCGTGCGCGCCTTGATCAGGGGAAGCGCCTTGGCGCACGCCTCGTTATACACCGACACCCGCACGATCTCGCAGCCCGCTTCCGCAAGGGCGTTGATCTGCGCAGCCGTAGCGTCCGCGTCCGCCGTATCCGTGTTGGTCATGGATTGGATGGTAACGGGCGCGCCGCCGCCAAGCGGCACGCCGCCCACGCGCACTTGTTTTGTCATCGCAGTAATCTCACAACGTCCTTATAGGTTAAAAAGACCACCAGCGCCATAAGCAAGGCAAATCCGATCAGATGGATCATGCCCTCCTTGTCGGGATCCATGGGCTTGCCGCGCACCGCCTCGATCAGCATGAACACCAGCCGCCCGCCGTCCAGCCCCGGGATCGGCAGCAGGTTGACGATCGCAAGGTTGACGCTCAAGAGCACCGTAAGCCGAAGCACGGTCTCAAAGCCCAGCCGCACAGCCTGCCCGATCACATCCACGATCATCACCGGGCCGCCCAAATCTCCGTCGTGCACCTCGCCTTTAAAAAGATTCCCAAAGAAACCGACCATGGTATTGACCAGCTCGCCAATATAATGGAAGGAATTTCCTATGCAGGTGAAGATCGGAAAATGATACCGCACGGGCTGTATGGTAACGCCGAGCATGTTGCGGCCTTCGGCCTCGCTGTAAATAGCATGCAGCGTCAATTCGACCTTTTCCCCGCCGCGATCCACAATCACCGTGCAGCTTTCGCTGTCCGCCGCCATGATGGCGTCCGTCGCGTCGGTATAGTATTCCAGCTTTGTGTTTCCCACGCGCAAAAGCACGTCGCCCTTTTGCATGCCCGCCTCCGCGGCGGGGGACGCAGACGCAAAATCCACTATTTCCGGCATGTAGTCGCCATACGCGGCAAGCGTAACGGTCGCAAAAACCACGGCGAACAAGAGATTCATAAACGGGCCTGCCGCCGCCACCAGCATCCGCTTCCAAACGGCCTGCTTATTGAAGGCCGTAGCGCTGTTGCTGTTTTCGTCCTCGCCTTCAAAGCGGCACAGGCCGCCGATGGGGAACGCGCGCAGCGAATACTGCACGCCGTCCTTTTCCTTTTTCCAAAGCACGGGGCCCATGCCGATAGCAAACTCGAGTATACCAAAGCCAAATTTCTTGGCTACCCAAAAATGCCCCAGCTCATGCACAAACGCAAGTACGCCGATCACAATCGCGGCGACGAGTATGGATACGATCGTTGTCAAAGCTTATTCCTTTCGCGCCAATCTTCTTGCGGCTTCGTCGATTGCCAGGATATCCTCGACGCTTCGCGCCCAGCCGCCGGGCGCGTGGGTCATAGCATATTCTACGCGCGCGGCTATGTCCGTAAAGCCGATCTGCCCCTTAAAAAACATATCCGACGCGGCTTCCTTCGCCGCGTTGTACACCACAGGCAGAACCTCCCCCTCGGCTAGCGCCTCATACGCAAGCCGGAGCGCCGGGAAGCGCGCCGTATCCGGCGCTTCAAAGCTCAGCGTGCCCACCTTGGCAAGATCCAATGCGCCAAAGCCCAGCGGCGCGCGCAGCGGATAGGTCAAGGCATAAGCGATCGCCAAACGCATATCCGGCATGCTCAGCTGCGCCATGGTGCTGCCGTCTGCAAACTCCACAAGCGAGTGCACCACGGATTCGGGATGAATGAGCACGTCCACCTTGGGGATTTCAAACAAATACGCCGCCTCCATGATCTCTAAGCCCTTGTTGAACATGGTTGCGGAATCCAGCGTGATATTCTTTCCCATTTTCCATGTGGGATGCGCAAGCGCCATTTGCGGCGTTACGCTTTGCATACGTTCCGCGGAGAAGGTGCGGAACGGGCCGCCGGAGGCCGTAAGGATCAGGCGCTTCACGTCCTTTCGGTAATCCGTGGCCGCAAGGCATTGGAATATGGCGGACTGCTCGCTGTCTATAGGCAGTATCCGCCCGCCATAGCAATCCAGCGCGTCCCAAACCAGACTGTGCGCGCAGACGATGCTCTCCTTATTGGCAAGCGCCACCGTTTTCCCGTGCCGCAGCGCGTTCAAAAGGGGCAGCATACCTGCAAAGCCGCTGATGGCGTTCACGACCACGTCCGCCTCGGCCAGCGCCGCAAGCTCGCTTGCGGCGTTTTTGCCCGCCACGATCTTGGAACCAAGCTCGGCATGCGCCGCGCGAAGCGTCTGCGCGGCCTTTTCATCCTCCACGCCGATATAGCGGGGCATGAATTCCGCGGCCTGTTCCACCAGCGTCGCCGTATCGTGACCCGCGCAAATGCCAAGAAGCGAAAACTCGCCGGGAGAAGCGCGCAGCACATCCAGCGTCTGCCTGCCGATGGAGCCTGTAGAACCCAAAAGCACTACGTTTTTCATACGCTCAATCTACCTCAAACCAACAACGCCATCGCGCTTACATAGAGCAGGCTCAACGGCGCGCAGAAAAGCACGCTGTCCAGCCGATCCATCACGCCGCCGTGCGCGGGGAATATCGTGCCGTAGTCCTTGACGCCCGCCCAGCGCTTGACCATAGAAGCAAAAAGATCGCCAAGCTGCCCCGCGACGCCGCAAAGCAAGCCAAAGAGCATCGCGTACCAAATCGGCGGGCACAGCACGCCCGCCCAAAGGCGGCTCACCACCCACGTCAAAACGCCGCCCAGCACGCTTCCCAAAAGCCCCGCTATACTTCCTTCTATGGTTTTTTTAGGGCTGATATCGGGGCAAAGCTTATGCTTGCCAAGCGCCGTGCCGACAAAGTACGCCAGTGTATCTCCCAAAAGCGGTGATGCAAAGCAAAGCAGCAGCGCACCGTTGCCAAGCTCGCACGCCACGTAGGCAAGTATAGCATAAAACAGCAGCGGATATATAGCGATAAAGAGTGAACAAATGATGTCCTCCATGGTACGTTTGGGATTCCACAGCCGCTCGGCGACCGTGAACATCACGCACAGCGCGCACCAAATTGCCATCCCCGCGGCTTTATAAAGCATCAGCACCGCATACAGGAGCGCCGCGCAGGCATACAGTCCGCCCATGAAAGGCGCAAAGCCCTTCTTCTTCATCACGCTGCCCATCTCGTACATGCTCAATACCGCCACCGCCGTAAAAAGCGCGAAGGTAACAAAGCCGCCAAAGACCAGCACCAGCACGAACACGGCTACCAGAGCCAAGCCTACGATCACCCTCGTTTTCATCGTTATTTCACCCTTCCATAACGCCTGTCCCGCGACGCGTAGTCCCGAAGCGCGTCCCGATACGCTTCGTCAGAAAAATCCGGCCAGTACCGATCCGTAAAGTAAAGCTCCGCATAGGCGCATTGCAGCAGCAGAAAATTGGACAGCCGCAGCTCGCCGCTGGTGCGTATCAGCAAATCCACGTCCGGCTGGTCATGCGTATACAAACGCTGCATCAGCGCAGGCTCGTCGATAGCCGCAGGCGTAATCGCGCCCTGCTGCACCGCTTCCGCAAGCAGGCGCGCCGCGCGCACGATCTCGCTGCGGCTGCCGTAATTGAAGGCGATGTTGAGCTGCAAGCCGGTATTCGCCGCCGTCCGCGCCTGCGCGGCCTCCAAAATAGCGCGCACGCTCTGCGACACGTCCGAAAGGGAGCCCAATATGCGGATACGGACGCGGTTTGCGTCCAGTTCGTCGATCTCCTTGGAGAAGAACTCGCGCAGAAGCCCCATCAATACGTCCACCTCCGCCTGCGGGCGCTGCCAGTTTTCCGTGGAAAACGCGAAGATGGAAAGCACCTCGACGCCCAGATCGCTGGAGGTGCGGATGATACCCCTAAGGCGCTCCGTGCCCGCGCGGTGC
>JAQVRG010000078.1 GCA_028701165.1 Eubacteriales bacterium
CGGCGCGGGCGCCGGCGTTGCGTATCTTTACGGCGTATCCGCCAAAGAGGCGGAGATGATACTGCAAAACGTTCTGGGCAGCGTCGCGGGTCGTTTCTGCGACGGCGCGAAGAGCAACTGCGCCCTTAAGGTCGCCATGGCGCTGCAGGGCGCTATGCAAAGCGTGATTCTTGCAAAGGCCGGGTTTGCGGCTGGCGAGCTTGACGGCGTCGTGGGCAAGACGATCGAAGAAACCATTTGCAACTTCTTTAGGATTCAGAAGGAGGGCATGCCCAATATTGAAGACGTGCTGTGCGATATCGAATCCAAGAAGTCGGTTTAAGCGTCTTTTATGAAGGTATATATCTGCGAAAGCAGATTATATAAACAAAGAAAGGAAAAGTAGAAAATGAAGAAAACGTTGTCAATTCTGTTGGTACTCGTAATGGCCATTTCGCTGGTTGCGTGCCAGCCTGCACAGCCCGCGGCTCCCGCCGCCTCGGCTGACGCCCCCGCGGCGGATGCACCCGCTGCCGCCCCCGCTGAAGCAGGCGCTTCCGATACCATCAAGCTGGCGGTTGTCGGTCCCATGACCGGACAAGACGCCGAATACGGTCTGGGCTTCAGGCAGTCCGCGCAGATCATGGCCGACAAGTGGAACGCCAACGGCGGCTGCTTGGGCAAGCAGGTCGAACTGGTCGTATTTGACGACAAGGGCGCACCCGAAGAAGGCGCAAACGTTGCAGAGCAGATCGTGGCGGACGAATCCATCGTTGCCGTCGTAGGCCACTTCTCCAGCTCCCTTTCCATGGCTGCCGCTCCTATTTATCAAGAGCATGGCATGCTTGAGATCTCTCCTTGCTCCTCCCACGCCGACTATACCGGCATTGGCGATTGGATTTGGCGCGTAAGCCCGCTGTCCGCTGACGAAGCCCGTACGGTTTCCAAGTTCGTAGCGAACTACTGGGGCGCCAAGAAGGTCGGCCAGCTCGTCATGAACAATGACTGGGGCGCTGATATCGCCGAGCTCGAGGCTGAATTCCTCAAGTCCATCAATCCTGACATCGAAGTTGTGCAGGAGCTCGTGGTAGAGGGCAACGACGACTACGGTCCGGTCGTTACCAATTTCATGGCGGCTGGTGTGGATACGGTTATCTGCGACGCCACCTACACGGTTGCGGCTCCCTTTGCCAAGCAGATGCGTCTTGCGAACCCCGAGATCCGTGTAGTTGCCCATGGTAACTGCCAGGTCGAGCAGCTGATCGAGGTTCTTGGCGATCAGAGCAACAACTTCTATTGCTCTTGCTCCTGGTCCCCCATTTTCTCCGATGAAGAGACCAAGTTCTATTGCGAGAAGTACGCTGAGATGGACGCGAACGACACCACCCCCATCGGCGATTTCGTACAGTACTATGACACCGTCGGCCTCATTCTTCAGGCCATCACCAACTGCGGCTCCACCGACCGCGAAGCCATTCGCGCGGAGCTTGCGAAGATCGAGTATCAGGGACTTTCCGGCCTTCTCAAGTTTGACGAAAACCGTGACTGCCCCCGCGACTACGGTATGGTCTACTGGGATCAGGCACAGCAGACTTGGATTCAGAACACCGAGTGGAACAGCTAAGAGAAAAGTGTGAGCAGTAGGGCTGTTTCTTAGCCGAACTTGTGGAGTGGATATGCAAACCATATCCACTCCGCAAATCAAATTTTTAATGCTTAGGAAGGAATGGTCCGATAAATAGCATTTACGGACTGCAAAGCTTATGAATTCAACATTTCTTTTGTACATTGTGGACGGTGTTGTTTTAGGCTTGATCTATGCGCTCGTGGCATGCGGTTATTCTTTGATATTCAGCATTCTGCGAATCGTCAATTTTGCACATGGTTCGATTTACGCATTTGGCGCCTTGATGACATTGTTCTTCATCAACCAAGGGATCAATCCTTGGCTTAGCGTATTGATTACGCTGATTCTAACCGGCATGCTGGAAATGCTAATGGACAAGGTATGTATCGAACCCCTTAGAAAGAGAAATTCCCCCGGCGTATCTACGCTGATCGCCACCGAAGGATACTCTTACGTTGTTATGAACATGCTGATCATCCTCTTTGGCTCCGGCAGAAATCATTTTGAAACCTTCTATGACTTAGGCTTCACCATCAATATAGGCAGTCTGCCTATCTCCTCTACCAAGCTTGTTTTGCTTGCAATCTCCGGCGGATTAATGCTGTTGATGACTTACATCATCAATAAGACGCATGTTGGATTGGCGATTCGCGCCGTACAGCAGAATACGACTTCTGCACGGCTCATGGGTATAAAAGTAAACCGTATCGTGCTGGGCACGTTTTTCTTAGCTGGTGCGACGGCCGCCGTATCGGGCGCGTTGGTTGCTGGCTACTATCAGATATGCTACCCGACGATGGGCATGGTCATGGGCAATAAAACGCTTGCCACGGCTCTCTTGGGAGGCTTAGGCGCAATGCACGGCGGACTGCTGGGCGGTATCATCATTGGCGTCTTGGAGTGCATCGTTGCGGGAACCTTGGGCGCAACCTACAGAGACGCCGTGTCGTTTGTCGTATTGATCGTCATTTTGATCTTTATGCCTTCTGGTTTATTCGGAAAGAAAGATATTACTAAGGTGTAAGTATTATGAAAAACAAAAAACAGGTCAATAGACTGAATAAATTCGAGACGTTCGTTTCGAAAAACAAGGTGCTGCTGGTGCTGCTCGGCCTTGCCGTGCTGATTATCGCGCCCTTTGTGGTTCCGAACGATTACTTCATGCGCGTCCTGTGCGTCATTCTCATGTACTGCACATTCGGGTTCGGCCTCAACATCCTCCTTGGCGAAATGGGCCTTATGAGCTTGGGTCAGGCGGGCTTTGTCGGTGCGGGCGCGTTCACGACGGCTGTGCTTCTAACGACGCTGAAGTGGAACTTCATCCCCGCGACGCTCTGCGGCGCGCTGGTGGCCGCCATACTGGGCTTGATCATAGGCTTGCCCACGCTGCGCCTGCATGGTTCCTATTTGGCCATCGTCACCATCGGCTTTGGCGAAATCATGCGCACCATTTTCCTCAACTGGACCTCCGTTACGGGCGGCCCGCGTGGCATTAAATCCATTCCGCGCCCCAGCCTGTTTGGCTTGGAGTTCAATTACGCAAACAAGGGCTTCTACTTTCTGATCGTTCTAACGACCATACTCGTGGGACTCTTCTGCGCGGCGCTGCACAAATCCAAATACGGCCGCGCGTTCGCCACGATCAAGCAGGACGAGCTGGCCGCGACCCTCATGGGCATCGAAACCACGCGCTATAAGGTGATCGGCTTTATGCTTTCCGCCGCGATCAGCGGCTTGATGGGCGGTTATTACGCCATGATGCAGCGCTACATAGACTCCAACAGCTTTATCAGCGACATGTCCGTCATGATCGTGAGCTGCTTGGTCATCGGCGGCGCGGGGACGCTCAGAGGCCCGGTGCTTGGCGCGATCCTGCTCGTATCCTTCCCTGAAATCTTCCGTGATCTACAGGATTATCGATTCGTTTTCTATGGTTTGATCATGATCATCATGATGGTTGTCCGTCCTGCCGGCCTTTTAGGGTGGGATAGCACATTGCCCTATCAATTACCGCGAAGCTTGAGCGAGAGAAGGATGAAATCGCTTAAAAAAGTGCAGGAGAAAGGAGATACCGATTAATTCCTTCGGTTAATCGGAACATTTTCCCATGGAAATGCTTAATGTAAAAGACCTTACGATAAAGTTTGGCGGCTTGGTTGCTGTAGACCACCTGAATTTCAACGTCAAAAAGGGAGAGATAGTCAGCCTGATCGGCCCTAACGGCGCCGGTAAAACCACGGTTTTCAATCTGCTCACAGGCTTGTATACGCCTACGGAAGGCTCCATCGTCTTCGAGGGGAAAGAGCTGTCCGGCATGCGTTCGCAGGATATCGTGAAGCTCGGTATTGCCCGTACGTTCCAGAATATCCGCGTGTACACCAAGCTTCGGGTCGTGGAAAACATCATGGTCGGTTCGCATATACATACGGATTACAATATGCTCGACGCCATTTTCAGAACCAAGAGGTTCTACCAGCAGGAAAAGGAAAAATATGAAGCGGCAATGGCGTTTCTTGAGAGCATGCACTTCGCCGAAAAGGCGGATATGTATGCGGGTTCGCTGCCTTATGCCGATATGCGCCGCCTTGAGATTTTGCGCGCCATGGCCTCAAACGCGAAGCTGCTGCTGCTGGATGAACCCGCGGCGGGCATGAATCCGCAGGAATCGGAGGAATTGGTGCAGTTCATCAGCAAGATCGCAAGGGAAGACGGCTACACGATCCTTTTGATCGAGCATGATATGAACGTTGTTATGAATGTTGCCGACAGGATTTATGTGCTGGATTACGGCAAGCTGATCGCGGACGGGCTTCCCGCCGAGATCAAAACGAATCCTAAGGTAATCAGGGCCTACTTGGGAGGTAACCAATGAAACTTTTATCTGTGCAGGATGTGAATGTTTTCTATGGAAGCATTCATGCGATCAAGGACGTCAGCCTTGATGTGGAAAAGGGCGAAATCGTTACGCTCATCGGCGCCAACGGCGCCGGCAAATCAACGACGATGGGCGCCATCAGCGGCCTGCTCCCTAAAAAGAGCGGCAAGATCCTCTTTAAGGATATCGATATCACGGCAAAGCCCGCCGAGGATATCACGCCGCTGGGCATCGCGCTTTCGCCTGAAGGAAGAGGTATCTTCCCGGGTCTTACCGTGGAGGATAACTTGCGGCTGGGCGCGTATCTGAAGAAGGACAAGGAATACATCAAAAGGCAGTATGAGCGCGTTTATACGATGTTCCCCAGATTGAAGGAACGCTATAAACAGGTTTCCGGAACGCTTTCCGGCGGCGAACAGCAGATGCTGGCCGTGGGGCGCGCCATTATGTCCGAGCCGGAGCTTTTGATGCTGGATGAACCGTCCATGGGCTTGGCGCCGAATCTGGTCGATTTTATATTCGAAATCATCGTGGATATCAATAAGCAGGGTACAAGCATTCTGCTCGTTGAGCAAAACGCGAACATGGCGTTGAAGATCGCCGATCGCGGCTACGTTCTCACCACAGGCAGCATCGTGATGGAGGGCAGCGGAAAAGAGTTGCTGGAGAATCCGGAGATACGAAAGGCCTACCTCGGCGAGTAACCTTGCCTGAGCTTGAAAGAAGGGACAAACGATGAAAAAAGCGATGATGTATGATTCGGGCGACAATATTGCGGTCGCGCTGGAAGAAATACAGGCGGGCGACGCAATATTGATCAACGACCGGGCAAGCGACCTGATTGCCAAAGACGCGATTCGCGTAGGCCATAAGCTTGCGACGACCGATATCAAAAAAGGCGCGGCGGTCATAAAGATGGGCCACGTAATGGGCTTTGCGAAGGAAGATATCCCCGCCGGCGCGTATACGCACGTGCATAATGTAGCGGATTCCGTTCAGAATTGGGCTACCGCGCAGCATCATTACGATCCGTCAACCGTAAAGGAAATCTCCGATTCCTATATTCTGCCGACGCTTCCCAAGCTTTACGGGTACAGGCGCGCCAATCAAATGGTCGGTTTTAGAAACCATCTTTTGATCGTTTCCACGGTCGTGTGCGCGAACCAGCCGGTCGAGAAGCTCGGGAAAAAGTACGAGGATTTTATCACGATATCCAATCCCACGGGCTGCGTCATGCTTCCCAACGATGTTGCGCGCCTTAAGGCGCTGCTGCTGGGCTTAGCGAGAAATCCCAACGTCGGCGCGGTCATCTTTTGCGGCTTAGGCTGCGAGGCTGTGGACTGCGAATGGTATTGCAAGCAGATGGGCGACGAAAAGCCGGCGGCATTCGTAAGGATACAGTCCGAAGGATCCTGCGAGGCGGCCTTCCTCAAGATGGAAAGCATCGCGCTTGCGATGAAGAAGGAGCTTGACGCCATGCAGCGCACGGAGGTGAGCGTGGCGGATATCAGACTTGGCACCAAATGCGGCGGTTCGGACTGGACGACGGCGGCCGTCGCCAATCCCGCGATCGGCTTTGTATCGGATGTGGTCGTGAAAAACGGCGGCATTTCGCTGCAAGGCGAAACCACCGGCTGGTTCGGCGCGGAAAGCTTCTTCCTTGCGCACGCGAGAACAAAGGAAACCGCGGATAGGATCATTGATTTGATGGAGCAGACCTATCAGAAGTGCGAAATGGCGGGTCGGCACATCGAAGAAGGCAACCCGACGCCCGGCAACATCGAGGGCGGCATCACGACGTTAGCGGAAAAGGCGCTGGGCAATGTGAAAAAGGGCGGCACCGCGCCCATCGAGGGCGTGATCGATATCGGCGAATATCCCGCCGGGAGCCACGGGCTTTATATCGCCAACAACCCGGGCTTGGATCCTATATCCCTGCTGGGATTGACGTCCTCCGGCGCGAACGTTCTTATTTACAGCACGGGACGCGGTTCCCCCGTGGGGACGCCGGTCGCGCCGTCCATCAAGCTGACGGCTTCTCCGACCTCGGTCAAAATATTCTCCGCCCACATCGATATCGAGATCACCGACGTCACCATGGGCAAAGCGCAGATCGAGGACGGCGCGTGGCGGCTGTTTGACAAGCTGATCAAGACCTGCAACGGAGAACTGACGATCGCCGAGCAAAATGGGAACAGAGAAGTGGCTTTCCCGTTGATGGTGAGTCCACTGTAATAGTTGAGTGAAAAGATGAAACCGATAATTTTTGAGCATCCCTATTTGAAGCAATTTACCAAAAGCTTCGCGTACATTACGGAACAAGGCGCTGTCTTGATCGATACCGGTCTCTATTCCGGACGCGGTCTGATCGAAAGCAAAACGGGCGACGTAAAGGCTGTTCTCGCTACGCACGGTCATTGGGATCATACCGGCGGGCATGCCTATTTTCAGAACAAGGGCGCTGCGATTTACCTGCAAAAGCGCGATGATCCCATTGCGAGGGATCTTCAGCACCAATGGGACCTTCTCTATGAGCAGTTCGCCGCCGATTTTGACATCCCCGAGCAGCGCAGGGTCATTTACGATACCGAAGCGGGCAGCTC